>JBGTRP010000530.1:0-5464 GCA_041940685.1 Acanthopleuribacteraceae bacterium | reverse complement strand
CCAGATAGTTGAAGCTGATGGGCGGCGTGGGAAGATCCTTCAGCGCTTGCCGGCCCCAATCGCTCAGGTACCGGGCCGCACCCCAGGCAACCCCTTGCCGAGACGTCTTTTCACGTTGCGCACAAATCGAAGCTAGCGTCTCAAGGAGTTGTCCATCCGGATCCAGATCCAGCATGAACGGATAGATGCTGGTAAACCAGCCCAACGTACGAGTAAGATCCAACTCCTTGAAACGTGGGTCGCGGCCGTGGCTTTCCAGGTCCAGCAACAGGGTTCGTTTCCCAAGCCAGCGGCTTAGGCTGGTCGCGAGGGCGGCGAGCAGCACATCGTCCACACGAAAACCCGAGGCGGCGGGTACGGCTTGCAACAGCCTGCGCGCCTGGGCCTCATCGAGCAAACGGCTCTCGTTTTTTCCGCTGGAGACGCGGTTCGCGCCCGCCTTCGCGGATAGGTCCATGGGAAGCTCGGTCGCATGGTTCCAACGATCGCGACCGACGCCGCTCCAATACGCGGCTGCAGCGCGAGCTTCTTCCGACCGCGCCCAATAAGTCAGATGTTCGGACCAAGCCTGAAAGGACAAAGTTTTGGGCGGAAGGCTGGGCGTTGCTTCGGGGGCGTCCTGAATTTGTTGGTAGAGCGACTGAAGATCAGACAATAGAATTCGCCATGAGACGCCGTCCACCACGAGGTGGTGAGTGACCAAAAGAAGGCGCGCTTGCTGGACGCGGGTGCCCCTGGATTTTGGAGGTCGTTGCCGCAGCAGAACCGCGCGCGCCAGCGGACCTTCGCTCAGATGAAGGCCTGATTGGGTTTTACGTGCGATCCGGGCAACGAATTGGGACCAGACTCTGGCGGAGCCCGTGGCCACTTCCTCTGTTTCGAGCTCCATGCCATGCTCCGGGCCTAGGTTGTCTTGGGTCCACCCTGCATCGGTTTGGCGGAACCGCATCCGCAACGCGTCGTGATGGGCCATCAAAAGACGCAGGCAAGAGGCTAGGCAATCGGGGTCGATATAGGCGGGAACCTTTAGCAGCAACGATTGATTGAAGTGATGCGGATTTTCACGATGAAGGTCGAAGAACCAATGTTGAATGGGAGTGAGGAAAACGGGTCCGATGACCGGTCCTTGTTCAGCAGGAAGTCGTTCAGGACCGTCCGAACCACGAGACGATGCGTGAGCGGCCAACTCCGCGATGGTTTGGTGATCGAAAATATCCTGCAGATGCAATCGCATCCCTGCTTGATTCGCACGAGCGATGATTTGGGTAGCGATGATGGAATCGCCGCCGGATGCAAAGAAATTTGCGCGGCGATCCACCCGATCTAGTCCCAGGGCCTTGGCCCAAATTTCCGCGAGCGCGCGTTCCCGCGCATTCTGGCCCTGCTCAAAGCTTTGCTCGGTCCCGGTCTCCTGGGTTTCGGGTCGCGGCAAAGCCGCGCGGTCGACCTTTCCGTTGGCGGTCAGCGGCAACGCATCCAGCACCAGGATCGCGGCGGGCAACATGTAACTCGGTAACTTTTCAGCCAACCAGGCATGCAACTCCTTGGCAAACGCCGCGCGGGCCACTCGACGTTCTTGATCAGTGCCCGAGTCTTCCAAGCGCGTCGCATAGGCCACCAAACGAGCCGGGCCGGGCTGGTCTTCGCGGACCAACACGACGCTGGAGCCCACCGAGGGGTGCTGGCCCAAAGTCGCCTCGATCTCGCCCGGTTCCACGCGAAATCCGCGCAGCTTCACCAATCCGTCTCGCCGGCCGAGGAACACCAAATTGCCATCTTCCAGACGCCTTACCCGATCGCCAGTGCGGTAAAGCCGCTCCCCGGGCCCGGCGCCGAAAGGATCGGGAACGAACGCTGCCGCGGTCCAATGAGGCCTGCCCAAATAGCCGCGCGAAAGGCCATCGCCCGCGATGCAAAGCTCGCCCGGCATGCCTACTGGCGTGTTGGCCAACAGCCCATCCACCACCACCAACCGAGTATTGGCGATCGCCCCGCCAATTGGGGCCAGGCCATTTAACGAAAACCGCGAGCCATTGCGACCCAAGGCATAGATTGGGGCCAGGCCATCAAAAGGTCCGCAAAAGAACTCCTGGACGCAGCAGCCGACCGTTGCCTCGGTGGGCCCGTATTCGTTGACGAATACCGCATGGGGCGCGAGGCGGAACCAACGGGCGAGGAGGTCTCCGGAAAGCGCATCGCCGCCCACGACAAAACGCTTGACTCGAATTTCGGAGGCCTCGGCCGGAACAAGTTCTGCCAGGGCTTCCAGGTGTGCGGGCGTGAGCTTGACGAGATCGAAACGGTTCCCAGAGACCAGGCCTCGCGCCAAAAGGGAAAGCGCGTCGTTTTCGGGAAGAATTTCAATGGTTCCCCCCCGGGCCAGGGGCGCCCAAAGACTGGTAACCGTGGCGTCAAAACCGAGGGGCATGTGCAACGGGACCCTACAACCCGGCGAGAGCGCATAGGCCTCGCCACACCAATCGAGATAGTTGGCCAGCGCTCCATGGCTGATGCCGCTGGCCTTTGGTTCACCGGTGGATCCGGAAGTATAGATGAGGTATGCAAGGTTTTCCGAATGGAGCTTAACAACCTGATCAAGATGAGGCGCGCGTTGAATGTCCATCGGCTCATCCACCAGTAATGTATTCATGAAATTCAGCTCATAGGCCGGCAGATGGTCCAGCAGATCCTTACGCGTAAGCAAGGTGTTGATACCGGAGTCTTGCAACATGAAGGACAAGCGTTCGCGCGGATAGCTCGGATCAAGGGGTACATAGGCCGCTCCGGCCTGAAGGATGGCCAGAAGACCCGCGACCATCTCCGGGGAACGATCTAAATAAATCCCCACCATTGCATCGGGTGCCACGCCCCATTCCATCAATCGCGAGGACCATTGGCGTGAAAGTGCAATCAGCGCCGCATAAGACATCGAACGCCCGGTAATATCCTCTTCGCCATTTACGGACAGGGCAATGGAATCCGGATGACGGTCGGCGATGGCAGCCACGATTTCTTGGACCGCCCACGCGCCGGGACGGGGCTTCCCGGTATCGTTCCACCGCGCGAGTAGACGCTGTTGTTCTTCTTCGTCGTGCAAGGGAACTTGTAGGATCGGTAACTCGGGGTTGGCGGTGACCGCGTAAAGCAAATTCTGGAGATGCATCATCCAGCGGCGGAGCGTGTCCTCCTCAAACAGGTCGGTTCGGTATTCCAGACCGGCATTCAGTGAATGGTCCCCTTCCACCACGGAAAGCGTCAGATCGAAACGGGCGCTATCGCGCTCAACCGGTTCGGCGTCGACACTCAGTCCGGGCAGACGCCAATTCGGCTGGGGCGTATTGACGAGATCAAACATCACTTGAAAGAGTGGACTGTAACCACGCGAGCGCTGGGGCTGAACCGCCTCGACCACTTGGGCGAGCGGCAGATCTTGGTGTGCGTAAGCTTCAAGCGCATTTTGGCGAACCCGATCCAAATAGGCGGCCCAACTCGGGTTGCCGGAGAGGTCATTGCGAATGATGAGCGCGTTGGTAAAGAACCCGATCAGCGTTTCCAAGTCCGGATGGGACCGATTGGCCACCGCGGAACCCACCGCCACGTCTTCCTGTCCGCTGTAGCGGCCCAACAGCAGGGCGAAGCCAGCTTGCAATACCATGTAAAGGGTAGCGTTCGCGGCCCGCGCGTGGCGGCGAAGCGATTCTGTCAGCTCAGGCGGGAGGTGAAAGCTGAAATGGCCGCCGGAAGAGGAAGCCACCGCGGGGCGAACCCGATCCGTCGGTAGGTCGAGCAAGGGAGGTGATCCCGCCAGTTGCTTGATCCAAAAGCGCTTTTGCCTTTCAAGTAGACCGGTAGAAAGCCAACGACGCTGCCAAGCAACGAAGTCCGCGTATTGCACGGGCAGGGCCTCCAGGGAGGCCGGCAATCCCATAACCCATGCCGCGTATGCCGCGCCGAGCTCACGCACCAACAGGTGGATAGACCAGGCATCCGCGATGATATGGTGCATGTTGAGCATCAGGAAATGATGGCCTGGCCCCAAACGGATGAACAACAAGCGGAACAGCGGCCAATCTGATAGATCGAAGGGAAGCATGGCGTCACGTTTTTGCAGCAGCTGCATGAGGCGGTCCGGATCCATGTCAGCCTTGCCCAGATCCAATACCGGGAGACGGAAATCGATCTCCCCGAGCAGACGCGAATGAGGCTCGCCGGAGGCATGGCCCAAAACCGAACGCAACGCCTCATGCCGCTCCAAGACCGCGTTCATTCCTGCCTCGAGCGCGCGGGCATCGAGCAACCCGGTGAAGCGCAAGGCGAAGGGCATGTTGTAGGCCGGGTTTGGACCTTCCAATTGGTGAAGAATCCACAGCCTATGCTGGGCAAAGGAAAGGGGCGAGAGGGAATCGGGTTCCCGGCTTTTGGCTAAAAGGGGAGGCGGAAGAGGCGTTGGGGCCAGGCCATCAACGGCGGTGAGCGCGGACTCCACGCGTTTGGCGAGTCCGGCGATGGTGGGCGCCTCAAAAAGATCGCGCAATGGCAAGGAAACCCCGAAGGTCTCGCGGATACGCGCCCAGACGCGCGTAGCGAGTAAAGAATGGCCGCCCAGATGGAAAAAATTGTCGCGAATTCCTATTGTCGAAAGACCGAGCACCTCTTTCCAAATGCGGATCAACAGGTCCTGCGCGGGGGTGTGGTCCTCCATGCCAGCCGCCCGCTCGGTGGAAAAGGTCCGCGATGGTTCCGGCAAGGACCGCCGGTCAATTTTGCCATTGGGAGTCAAAGGCAAGGCGGGCATCAATGTGATCGAGGCGGGCAGCATGTAGGCCGGAAGATGGGCTCTCGCATGCTCGGCGAGGCGTGTGGCTAAAGATGGACCGGCCTCGCGCGCGGATGCCTGAACATAGGCGTGCAATAACTGGCCGTCCCCCTCGCCGCGCGGCACAACCACCGATCGCTCCACCTCGTCATGGCGGTTCAGCAAAGATTCAATTTCGCCCAATTCCACGCGGAAACCCCGCGGTTTCACCTGATGGTCCAAGCGGCCGTGAAAGCAAAGGCGGCCATCGGGCAGGAACCTGGCCAGGTCGCCCGTGGCGTATAGGCGGCCGCTTTGACCCGGGCCCTCGTCAGCCTCGGGGAAGGGGTTGGGGATAAAGCGCTCCGCCGTGATCTCGGGCTGGAGGACATACCCCCTCGCCAAGCCGGCGCCTCCCAGATAAAGTTGACCGATGGCGCCCAGGGGCAACAGCCTGGCATGGCGAGGTCTGCTGCAGCCATTGCCGCGAGCCAAGTGCCAGACCCACCGGTTCGGCATTGACCGAGGTCGAGGTGTCGCCGTTGGCTTCTGGTTTAACGGCGGCAACCAATCAAGTGCGGAGGCCCACATCACTGATACCGGGATGGTTAAGATAGTCGAAGGAAGTCCGGATATCGGCGGGAGTCGAGCCTCCATGGCCTTAATGGC
>JBGTRP010000529.1:0-5488 GCA_041940685.1 Acanthopleuribacteraceae bacterium | reverse complement strand
CGCATGGCGGTCGGGCCCCAGGTCCAGCAGCGCCACCTTCCACAGCGGTCCGTTTTTGAGGTCCAGCCCGGATTGGACGCGAATCGATGCGGCCTCTATGAGGTTTGCGCGAGCCGCCCGGTCCACGAGAGAGCCCTGGGTCAAATCGACGCGCTCGAAGACGTTGGGCGCCTCGACCTCCGCGAGCCGCGCCCGCCAGCCGCCGGATGCCCGCGGTTCAAAGCGCGAACGGAGCGCGTCATGTTGCTGGCTCAGCCAGGATACCGCCCGTTGCAGAAAATCCGGCTCAAGGCCGGGCCGTACCTCGAACAACATGGTCTGGTTCCAGTAATGAGGCGCGGGCTGCTTCCACTCAAAAAACCAGCTTTGAATGGGCAATAAACCCAGCTCGCCCTGTACCAATCCCTGGTCCGCGACTGGTTCCGCCGCTTCCACCGGTTCCGCGACCAGGGCCAGTTCGGCGAGGGTCTGGTGCTCGAACAGATGTCGCGGCAACAGGACAAGCCCCTGCTGGCGCGCGCGGGCGATCATCTGTAGGCTTAAAATCGAGTCGCCGCCTAGGCTGAAAAAATTGTCGTGGACGCTGATTCGGTCGCGCTTGAAGAAGGCGCGCCATATTTCGCTCAGCATCCTCTCATTTTGGGTGCGGGGCGCGACGTACCGGCTCTCAGCCTGCCGCGCTCGCGGCGCGGGCAGCGCCTCGCGGTCGACCTTTCCGTGGACGTTCAGCGGCAGCTCCGGCAAGATTACAAGGTGGTTCGGCAACATGTAGGCGGGTAAGCGGTCGCGCAAAAATGCCTGCAATTGGTCCCTGTCAACTCGGTCAGGTTCGGCCGCGCCCACGTAGGCCGCCAAAGCCGGGGCGTCCGGATTATCCCGGCGCAACACCACCACGGCCTCGCGCACCGTCTCGTATTCGAGCAGGCAGGCCTCGATTTCACCGGGCTCGATCCGATGGCCCCGCAAGCTCAATTGCTCGTCCATTCTTCCCAAAAACGCGATCATGCCGCCGGGCAGAAAACGAGCCCGGTCCCCGCTGAGGTAGAGTCGACCCCCTGGCCATGGTGAAAAGGGATTGGGCGTGAATCGGCGCGCGCTCTCATGGGGACGGCCCATGTAGCCGCGCGCGAGACCCGCGCCCGCGATGGCGATCTGGCCGCTGATGCCCGTGGCCACGGGCTCGAGTCTCGGATTTACCAGATACATGCGTGCGCCGCGAATCGGCCTCCCGATAGGTACGGCCTCCCGTTGAACCGGTTCCGCGCCCGCCTCGTGAACGCAAACGCCCACCACGGTTTCCGTGGGTCCGTACTCGTTGAAGAATCGGGTTCGGGAATGGGGGGCGCGCCAGGAGGACAAGGTCTTGTAGAAAAGCGCCTCGCCGCCGATGACCACCGCGCGCGGCAAGAGGTCGGCCGCGCCGTGCGAGGTTTCCCCTCGCAACAGCGCCAGGTGGGCCGGACTGATTTTGAGAAGGCTCAGGTCTCGCCGTTGAGGCAGAATGCGGGTCAGTATTTCCAGTGGATTTTCAGCGGACAGCAGAACCGCCCGACCACCCGACCAGATCGGCGCGAGTAGCGGCGTAATCGTGGCGTCAAAGCTGACGGAAGAGAAAACCGGGGCCGCTGAACCCCGGGTCAACCCGTAGTGCCCGCTACTCCAGGCAAGGTAATTGGCCAATCCGCGATGAGAGATCATGACGCCCTTGGGCCGGCCCGTGGAGCCTGAGGTGTACATCACATAGGCCAGGCTGTCCAGGTTGGAGGAAAGCGGCGCTAGGTGTAATCGGCGTTCCTGCCGAATCCAAGGCTGATCGAGCGGAATTTCCCGAAACCCACCCTCCAACCTTCCGGCCAGCACCTTCTCGGTGAGCAGCAGCTTTACCTTCGAATCGGCCAAAATCCAACGCAGGCGCGCCGCGGGGTATTCCGGGTCCAATGGGATGTAGGCCGCGCCAGCCTTCCAGATCGCGAGGATGGCGCATAACCATTCCGCGGATCGGGAGAGATGGATGGCCACCCGGTCCTCCGGCGCCACGCCGTTCTCCCGGAGAACCTCCGCCAAATCGCGGGCGCGGGCCACCAAAGTCTCGTAGCTCAAATGGCTTGCGCCTTTCTTGGCGACGGTTTCCGCAGCCACGCGGTCCGGCGCGCTTTCCGCGTGAGAGGCCGCTACCGCCGCGAGGGTTCGCAATGGCTTGCGCAGGGCGGTGTTGTTGAAAAACTCCAGCAGTTCGGCCTTCTCGCGTTCGTCCAGGAGCGGCCAATGCAACAGCGGGAATGGGTTGCGGTCGAGGACATGGCCGATCAGGGTTTGGAGATGGCGGGCCAATGCGTCTACCGATTCGCGATTATAGGCGCGGGGGTCGAAAAAGAAATCGAGCGCGATGCCGTCCGCGCCCGGCGCACAACTCAGTTTCAGGTAGGCGCGCTCGGTATGCGCTACCCGGCCGCGGCGTCCGATTTCCAGGCTGCCATGGGTCCTGGCCTCGAAAGGCGCAACCCATTCGAAGGCGCAGGGCAGGAAAAACGAGGATTCCGGATGGGCATGGCGCGCCGCCGCCCGTTCCCAATCGAAGTAGTCCTGCCATTGCCGCAATTCGCGCAGCTCGCGCGCGATTTCCTTCTGAAAGTCCGGCCATGAATCGCGGCCCCCGATCTCGGCTTGCATGGGCAAATAACGCGTCAGCAATCCCGGGACCCGCTCCAATTCCGCGTATCCTCGGCCATCACAGGCGATGGCGGTTACCGGCGCGGAAGTGTCTCCATGATGTCCCAACAGCAAAAGCCAGCAGGAGAGAAGCAGGTTCTCGGTCGTGCTCTCAAGGTCGAGGGCCAACTCTTGTAGACGGCGTCCGCTTTCGCGGTCCAAAGCAAAGTTCGCAATTTGAAGGGGGACGGCGCCTGGATCCCGAACCGGGTTGGCCAGGCCGGGTGAGCGGACCGCCTCCGGTGAGCGGTAGCGGGGTTCCCAAAACTCCCGGGCGGACTCGGTTTCTTCGGAGGTCAACAGCTCGTGCAGCCATTCGGTGAGGTCCACGTATTGCATCGGCGCTTCCCAACCTTCGTCTTGGGTTCCGGTCCCGGCCGTGGTCTCGAGGGCTTTTTTATAAGCTTGGCCGAGCTCCAAGGCCAGGTTGTCCAGGCCGGGACCGTCGACGCATAAGGCCGGCGCACAGAAATGGAGCAGGTGGAGATCCGGCTGAATTTGGAGAAGCAGGGCCCGTGGCGGCCATGTTTTTTCCCCGGCCCCGATTGCCTCGTGGGCGGCCGAAAGCAGCTCCCGCGCCGACCGCTCCCGCCGCTCTTGGGTGGGACCCTCGATCATCCGCTCTTCCCAATGGATTCCTCCCGTTTCGCGAATGACCTGGAGCGGAAGGCTCATTCCGGGGGGCGTCACCAGGCGCGTGCGCAGAATTTCGTGGCGGGCGATCAGCAGATCCAACGCGGATCTCAGAACTTCGGGCCGCATGGGGCCCCTCAATTCGAGCGTAATATGCGCGCAAAAGGCGGAAGGTTCCGCGGCCGATCCCGTGAGCCAGAGATGCTTCTGATGTGGGGAAAGCCGGAAACCTTCCGGCTCCCGTTCGGGTTCGGTCGTGGGTTGGGTGGGTTCCAGGGAATCGTTGTGCGGTTCTGTCATGATGATTTGCCTGTATTTTGGGATGGTTTTCGTTTGCGGCGCCGAATGCTTTGCAGCTTGCGCAGGCCCAACTCGCTGATGGCCTCGGCTTGGCTTTCGCGTTCGCCGCGTTCGGCCTGCTCCAGCGCGGTATGGAGGTCGTCCAGGCGGATGTCGGGATCCGCCAGCACACTGTCCAGAATGAGGGAGAAGCCCCGCGGCAGCGGCTCCATGGCGTACTCCCGGAACAGACCGCGATGGTATTCCAAGGTGCCCATCAGCTCGCTACCCGCGTCCACCCAATTCCACAGCATATCGAATTTGGCGAAACCACTTTTGCTTTCCAGTGGCCGCAAGCGCAAACCCGGCAAGCCGGGGCTGGGCAATGGCGCGTTCTGCAAGACGAACTTCACCTGAAATAGCGGGGTTCGCCGCAACTCGCGCGGGATCTTAAGCGCGCTGACCAGGCTTTCGAAGGGCAGGTCCTGATGGGCAAAGGCCTCCAACGCCGTGGTCCGCACCCGCCCCAGCAACTCGCGGAATCCGGGGTTGCCGCTCAAATCCGCGCGCAGCACCAGTTGGTTGACGAAGAAGCCGATCAAGCCTTCCAATTCGGGCCTGCCGCGTCCGGCCACATCCGTGCCCGTGACCACATCCTCCCGACGCGTGTAGTAACCTTGCATTACCTGGAAGGCGGCCAGCAGCGTCATAAAGAGAGAAACCTTTTCCTTCCGGCTCAGCTCCCGGAGCGCGGCGGTAGTTTGACGCCCGAGGTGTAGGGCCAGAAGCCCGCTTTCACCGGTTTGCACCCGGTCGCGTGGAAACTGGGTGGGCCAGGCGGGCTCGCGATCGATCCCGCGCAATTGCCCTTGCCAATAAGCCAATTGCCGCTTCAAGCCCTCGCCGTCCAGGCGTTGCCTTTGCCAGATGGCGAAGTCCGCGTAATGCAGCGGAAGCGGGGCCTGGGCAAGGGTTGTCCCGAGCAAGCGGGCGCGGTACCCGGCAGAGAATTCCCGCACCAACACGCCGATCGACCAGCCGTCGGAGACGATGTGATGCATGTTGAGCAACAGCACATGGCGCGTTTCGGAATAGCGCAGCAGCCCGATCCGAATCAGGGGCCCTCGGGCGAGGTCGAAGGGGAATTCCGCTTCCGCGCGGACAATCTTTCCTCCGGGGTCCTGGGTCTTATCCAGGCGGCCGCGCAGGTCCACCATGGAAATGACCAGATCCCGGGTGGGCGCGATTCGCTGTTCGGCATGCTCGCCGTTTTGCCTGAAAGTGGTTCTCAGCGATTCATGCCGGGCAATGATTACCTCGAAAGTCGCCTCCACCGCGAGCGGGTCCAAGCTGCCTTCCAGCTCCAGAGCGGAGGGCATGTTGTAGGCCGGGTTGGCGCCCTCCAGACGGGAGAGGAACCACAGACGGCGCTGGGCGAAGGACAGTGGGACTCGCTCCCTTCCCGCGACCGGGATGGGCTTTTGAGTCGGCGCCGCGCCTGTTTCGCGGGCCTGGGTGACCGCCTTGGCCAAGAAGGCAATGCTTGGGTTTTCGAAAAGGATCTCCGGGGAGAGCGTCAGGCCGAACTTCTCGCGTATCCTCGACATCAGGCGGGTGGCCAACAGGGAATCGCCCCCCAATTCCAGGAAACTGTCGCGGCGGCCGATGGGCTCGATGGCGAACAATTCTTGCCAGATCAGCGCGATGGCGCGCTCGGTTTCATCGGCCGGAGGCTCGAAGCTTTGACCAAGATCAGGTCTTGGGTGGAGCGCGGCCGGTGGTTCTGGCCGCGTCCGTTCAGGATCGATATCCACTCCGCCGGCGTTGCCATTTGTGTTGGTTGCCCGAATGGCGTTCAGGTCGCGTG
>JBGTRP010000528.1:0-5489 GCA_041940685.1 Acanthopleuribacteraceae bacterium | reverse complement strand
GCGAGATTGGTCGCAATGGCGGTCAGGGATGCTATCGGGCAACCATCGCAGACCAGGCTGCATGGGAGCGGGCGCTTCGACCACGCTGAAGGGACGGCGGCTCGAGATAAAGGCCCGAATCAGTTTCACGGCCATGGCGATCAAGCTCAGAGAACCCAGCAGGATGAGCCAGAGATCGCGCGTGTAGAGAATGGTGTGCGCCTGGTTTCCCGCGCGCAATTCGGGTTCGAATTCCGTAAGCAACCCCTCCACATTGTGAACGCCGGCCACGGCAAAGGCTTTTCCCACCGGGTTACCGCTGAGGATGCTTTGCAGAAAGCGACGCTCGCTTTGGGGGTATTTCTTCCATAGCCAGGCGATAAACGCCCGGCTCAGGGCCGCCCCGTAATCGAACTCGGCGCGTTGGCTAAAGGTGTTCTCATTGGTCAGGTAGGCCCTCAAATTTTTGTTGCGCATCAAGCCCAAAACAACCAAAAAACGGTCGCCGCGAACCGAGGGGTTGCCGTAATAGCGGGCCAGGCCCTCCTCAAGGTAGGTGGGCAGGCTGTCGTAGGGACGCCAATTGAGCAGGTAATGAATGAGCTGATGCTTCAACGCCGCGGCCGTGGGCTCCAGCTCAAAATTCAGGGGTCGGGTCACGCGCAGATCGATCCGCCGGTTGGCGGCATCGTAGCGGCTCTGCAGCCAGACCGGCCCGCGGAAATGGGGCCAACCGCGGGCGTGAAAGCCATGCCGAGCGAGCGAGACATTAATCTTTTCCTTGGGAAGAATGATCGACCATTTCTTTTGAATCTGGTCCAGGAAACGGTCCGCCTCTTGGGCCAATTCCTGAATATGGGCTTGAAACTCGACGGTAAAGTAAATGTCGAGATGCTTGGAGTGATAGAGTTTCAAACCGGCAGATTTGGGCAGTTCGGGGTTTTGCGAAAACGCCCCTGGCGCCAACATCAAAACGAGTAAAATTCCCAAACATTTCATTGACATGTTTGCCATTCTAAAGAGGACCCACGTTCATGAAAAGAAATATTATGCCGAGGGCCGTCACATTGCCGGCGAGCTACACTGGAGCCCGACATATGCGGGGGGAAACACATTGCCGGGTTCGGACTTGGCGTTGAAAGCCGGTCCGGACGCCCCAAACGCCTTCCCCGAGACCGGTTTGCGCTGGTCAGGGAAAAGCGGCGTCCTCGGCCACCCCATGCATTTGCACTCTGGCCATTGCCCTCATTTGAAGCACCTGCCAAAACGGGAATAGCCGCGGCTCGCCAGCCGCACCTCGCCGGCCACACCTCGCCGGCCGCACCTAGCCGGTCGTGAGGAAATCCCAGAAGAGTTTCAGGGCGGAGGCGGCCACCACCGCAATCAACACCCAACGCACGAAGACGGCGCCGCCCTTGACCGTCATCCTCGCGCCGGCCCATGCGCCCATCATATTGCCCAGCGAAAGGATGAGACCCAGGGTCCAGTTGACCTGGCCATTGAGGGCGAAGACCAGCAAGGCCAGGGGCGTGAAGCCAAGCACGATCAGTACTTTCAAGGCGTTTGCGCGCACCAGATCGTAGCCCGACACCAATACGAGCGCGGCCAGCAGGAAGATTCCCACGCCGACCTGGATAAACCCGCCATAGAGCCCAACCGCGAAGAACATGAGCCCGTTGGCTATCGGTGAGCCGACCGCCTCGGGCGTTGGCGCGCCTTTCAGCCAGCGCTCGGGTTTGAAGAGCAACACAAACAGCATGACCACCATGATGCAGCCGATGAACAAGCGCATGACGCGTTCATTCAAATCGGTCGCGATCCATGCGCCGACGATCGCGCCCAGCACCGCGGGCGCCAGCAACCACTTGCCTCGTTGAAAATCCAGCACCTTCTGGCGGTGAAAGCTATGCACGCCCACCACGTTTTGCAGAAGGATGCCCACACGATTGGTGCCATTGGCCACGTTGGCCGGCAGCCCTAGAAAGATCAGCAGGGGAAGCGTGATCAGGGAGCCGCTGCCGGCCAGGGTGTTGACCAGCCCGCAAAAGAACCCGGCAAGGATAATCGCGGGATAGATCCAAATCGGCAAGGAAGGTCAGCCGGCTTTGATCGAATAGGCCATGAGCGCGTCGCCATGGCGAATGTAGAGTACGCCATTGCTGATTACGGGGTGGCCCCAGTGCGGCCCATTGCCTTTTTCCACCTTGAAGGAATTCACCAACTCCATGCCGGTGGGCGAGGCCTTGATGATGCCGAGCTTGCCTTTTTCGCCATAGCCGTAAAGCAATCCGTCGGCGTAGATTACGGAACCCTTGCCCACCGCGTCGATGCTGTCGGTCACCTTGCCCGAATTGAAATTGATGCAGATCCATTTGCCGTTATTGGCCGCGCCATAGATATGGCCATCCACCGCCACCACGCCGCCGTGATGGGCGTCCAGAGTGGGTTCTTCCCATTTGAGTCGAACGCTCTTGCCGTCCGCGGCGAGTTCGAATGCCTTGCCGCCATGACGGTAGCCATCGGAGACATAAATCAGGTTGCCGTGGAAGATGGGACTGATCGCGTGAATATCCCAGGAAGCCGGATAGGATTGGCGCCAGAGCAGGTTGCCGTTCGCGGGATCGACGCCCACCATGGATTTGCCCGTCATGGTGATGATTTGACGCAGCTTGCCATTGTCGAACATCTTGGCGGAACAATAGCCGGAAAGCTCGCTGAGGTCCTTGGTGGTCCAGACGGTCTCGCCGTTGTGCTTGTTGAGCGCGACGAGAGTTGCGTTGGGCGCTCCCGGCGTGCAGATCAGGTTGTCGCCGTCGATGAGCACGGATTCCGAAATGCTCCAGCGGGGGATCAAGTCATCGGGAGATTTGCCCTTGCCGAAACGCTCCAGGGTCTCCACGGCCCACTTGACCGAACCGGTCGCGGCATCCAGGCAAACCACCCGGCCCGCGCCGCTGATGACGTAAACTCGGTCGCCGTCGACCGTGGGCGTGGAGCGCGAACCCGGGTACCCGCTGCCGTGATGCTCTTTGCCGTACTCGGTCTTCCATTTGGGTTTGCCGTTCAGATCGAAGGCGAACACCGATCCCACGAAATCGGTCATGCCCGTGGTGTAAATGCTGTTGTTTGCCACGGAAACGCTGGCGTAGCCTTGACCCAGGCCCTCCAGGCTCCACAGCTCTTCCAGCCCGTCTTCCGGCCAGGCCTCCAAAAGCCCGGTTTCCTTAAACACGCCGTTGCGATCCGGCCCACGGAACTGCGGGCTGTCCGCGGCAAGGGCGAATCCCGAAATCAGAGGGGCCGCGAGGGCAAACGTCAAGACGGTGCGGTTCAAAAAGCTCATGTAATCGACCTCCAAAAAAGGCTTGGCCACCACGTAGCCAAAATTCAAATCTTGTAACAGGTTCCAGCTATGAAAACGTTAGAAACCTCGCGCGAGTTGCCACTCGCGAACGGATTTTCGAATCCCATGAAAACGGGACTTCGGGGCGCCGATGAATTTATGCGGCCCGGACTAGGGTGGGGTTAAAACCCGAGGCTCCCCGGATTTGGCCACCACGGGCCGCCGTCATTGTATCATTAAACCCGCACGGGGCCAGCCGCACCTGGCGGCGGCCCTGAGCCGTCAAAATGGGAAAGCGATTGTCTGAACATCTCGCCCTGACGGTAGAAAACCATACTTTCTTCTCGAGTTTCGCGGCGCCGCCGCATTCCGCTGGGTTGTTTTATGCACTATCTCGTTCTCGCATCCCTGCTTTGGTCATTTTCGTTTGGGTTGATCAAAACCCAAACTGCCGACCTGGACCCCTATCTCGTTTCCCTGATCCGTTTGGGTCTTTCAGCCCTGCTGTTCCTGCCGTTCCTCAAGCCGCTTCCGCCGCGGCGCGGCTTTCTCCTGGCCGGGATCGGCATGGTTCAATTCGGCTTGATGTACTGTCTCTACATTTACAGTTACCAATTCCTGCTGGCCCATCAGGTCGCCTTGTTGACGGTGACCACGCCCATTTTCGTGGTGTGGTTGGACGCGGGCCTAACCCGTCGCTGGGTTTGGCGCTATTGGGGCGCGGCGCTGCTGGTGGTGATCGCGGCCCTGACCCTGGTTTGGAAGGAAGGCGGCCTGACCGGACCGGTTCAGGGCCTCCTGCTGATCCAGGGCGCCAACCTCTGCTTTGCCCTGGGGCAGGTCTGTTACAAGCGTTACGGCGGTTCGGGGGGCGACCGCGAGCGTTTCGGCTGGCTGTATTTGGGCGCCCTGGCGGTTCCTTTCCTTTTTCTGGTTCTTTCGCGGGACCTATCCCTGGTGGCCTGGCCCCAACGCGGTCTGCAATGGGCGAGCCTGCTGTATTTGGGTTTGGTTCCAGCCGGGCTGGGTTTCTTTTTATGGAACAAGGGCGTGGTCGCGGTGAACGCGGGCGCCGCGGCGGTCATGAACAACCTCAAGCTTCCCTTGGGCGTATTGCTGGCATGGGCGCTCTTTGGCGAGCAAATCGATGGCTCGCGTTTTCTTCCCGCGGCCGGGTTATTTCTTTTGGCGCTCTACTGGTGCCGTTTCGGCGCTCCCGAGGCCGGGCGGCCGGAGTCCCCGTTCCAGATAAAGCCGAATCCCGCCACTCAAGGCGCGCGCGGGGTATGGAAACAAGAGAAATGATGAAACCCGGTTCCCTAGCCGCTTTGGCGGTCAAAACCTTTACTCTTGCGTGGTGTTTTGGGAACGCCAATGCGGCAGTTGCAAGGGACAAGAACCAAGTGGCAAGCGAGGGCAGAGCAAATTCAACTTGCTGCTAGTTGCAGCGGGATGCCGGAAAGTCCTTTTCGGTTCAGCTTGATCGGCTGGGTTGGGCGCCCCCGTCGCATCCCGCTAGAAGGAAATTAATCATGGTCACCCGATCGTCATTTGCGCTATAGTACAGTTCATTATTTTCTGGGCCCTGACGGAATGGATGTGTTGGCACGACGACGGCAAGTGGGTCCTCCCATTCGCGAGCTTTCGCAACAATAGAACTGGTACGCAAGCCTTCCTCTCACCATGAAAGGAAAGGAGAGGTCTTGCCGTCTCCGTGTGAACCACCTTTCTCCCAATCGGACAAGGCCAAACGGCTTTGACGATTCGCCCGCACGAACAAGCGTTGGAATAGAAATCATTAAGGAATTGAATTCGCTTGAATTTCATTCGGAAGGGGAAAGCATATGAAGGTTGAGGATATTCGCAATGTTGGCATTGCCGGCCACGGCGGCGTGGGAAAAACGATCCTGGCGGAGGCCATGCTGTATTCGGCCGGCGTCATTAATCGGATGGGAACCATTGCCGCCGGAAACACGGCTTCCGATTTCCACCGACAGGAGATCGATCGGCAAATCTCCATCAGCACCAGCATGCTGAACTTTAATTGGAAGGACCATCATTTTAATGTCGTGGACTCGCCGGGTTATCTGGATTTTCTCGGTGAGGTTTACGGCGCCATGCATGTGGTGGATATCGGGCTCATTTTGATCGATGCGAGTTCGGGTCT
>JBGTRP010000527.1:0-5497 GCA_041940685.1 Acanthopleuribacteraceae bacterium | reverse complement strand
AGGCTTCGCTTTTCAGGTAAGTGTCGAGGGGTTCCCCGAGAAAGTCTTCGACCAGTTTCCGCACATGGTCGAGAGGTACTTCACCCTTCAGGCGGAATAACGCCACATTCAATTGCGGGAAGTCGGAGGCCGGTGGCTCGAGGTCCGATAGGTCGAGTACCGCCTCTGGCTCACCGAAAAAGATGCGCGCGGCCGATCGCATGCGGGTCCTGGCGTCCGGCCCCTCCCTCAGCGCGGCGAGTTCCCGAAACAGGGGCAGTGCCTCCGGTTCGGCGAGAAAGATAAATCCCTTACCGGACTCCTGTGGCCGGTAGGGCTTTGGGTCCGCGATCCACATGAAGCGCAGAAATTCATGGGCCCGCCCCGGGTTTTCAATCAGGATCTCGTTTTCATGTATGCGGTCCATAATTTTAGTCTGACTATGCGTTGGTTCGGCATGCCCGTGCGTTGCCTCCTCCGGCCGATCTGCCCAGGACGCGAAAACACCCTTGAAAAAACTGGATGGGTCCAGGCGGAAATTACCTCCCAGGGTGGTTACATCTCCTTCCCTGGTGAGTAACAGATATCCGGCCACCCGGTGTTTCCCGCTTTTCAGGTCGAAATGGCGGCGATGTTGCCCGTGCCGATGGTCCATATCGATCACCCGCCGTGTGCTATGCATGGAAAGATGGCAGCGAACCATCCGTCCCTTGTCTTGCCAGCGAATGTGGAGCCCCGAGTCACCGGAAAAGGCTCTGTCGCCCGAGCGGCCCTCCGCGATATCGTATTGCATTGCCTCGATCTCCCTAGTCGCCTTGGCAACCATAATCTTTTCTCTTGTGTGGTGTTTTTCGGAACGCCAAGGCGACAGTTTCAAGCGGCAAGAAACAAGCTGCAAGCGAGGGCAAAGCAAACCCTACTCACGGCATGGAGTCTGTCATCTGTTGCGTGGGGCCGTCCAACCGAAAACTACAAGCCATGATGGGCTGGGCGCGCCCGGCTGGGGCGTGACCACACTAGATTTCCACTTGGTTGGTGAAACCTCACCAAGGTCGAGGGACACCGGAAGGGGTTCCGGGTCCCTCGGGTGAAGCGCGTTCGAGCATCGGTGTTGAGGTGCAGGGGCGCTCATCAAGCGGCCAGGCTGCCTCCCTGGACGATTCTCAGGCTGGCACTGGGTCCCTTGGGGCCTTCCACGTTGTTGCTGATGGTCTCAAAGGTTGCATTGGGGTCCGAGGTGCCCACGTCTTCGGTCGTGATCCCATTGACAACGGCTTTGATGCTGTAGTTGTCCGTGGTGTCGATGGATTCCTGGATGTAGGGGCCACAGACCATGACGGTTTCGAGCGGTGTATCGTTTTTCCTGACGAAAAACTGCACATCCGTCCGAGTCGTGTTGCGCAGGGTAATCATATTGGGTTGGGTTCCAGGACCCAGCACCAGCTCAAAACTGATGGTTCCGTCCCTCTGCTTACATTGGGCGAGTATATTTTGGGACTGGGCCTCGAAGGTTCTGATGCCGGTGGTGTAGGTGTTGTCATCCAAGTTGATTACCGCATAAACCGTGTAGCTGTTGGACGTGGGGACCGATACTTTGCCGCCGATGTCGGCCGATACGATACCGTTCAACTCACCATTTTGGGTAATGTCGAATTGAGCGGGGAACTCCTGGACGCGGTTGATAAATGTCAGACTGCTCATTTTTGGATCTCCTTTTGATCATAGGGTTAGGATTCTCGGGCAAAGGAAATCCCATAACCGGTTCCATCCGGAAAGGCGATTACCGTTGTCCTTGAATCGGTGGTGGTTAGTTGGGCCGTGGTGAACCCGTTGATTTGGGCTTGAAAGCGAAAAACAAGCTCGGTAGAGATTGGAATCATTGCCCCGGGAGGGCAGATGAGTCGGCTAAACAAAGGGCCCATACGGCGAACCACCCGAAAGATGACCGGGCGGTTGGTGGTATTCCGCAAGCGGAGACAATCGACCTGGCCCATATCCCTGGTGGCCAGGTAGAAGGCAAAACCTCCATGGACGAGCTTGGCCTGAGCCAATGCCGTGCCATGGCTGCTTTCCAAGCGGCGTGTGCCACTGGTAAAATGACCGCAATCCAGGGTGACCGAGGCGGTTACCTCAATTCTGTCCTGAAAAGGCATGTGGACATGGCCTCCGGCACTGACGCAAATGGAGCCCCGCAGCATTCCCGCCTGCTCGATCCGGAAGAGAACGGGGAAGTCGGGAACATGATTGATAAAGCGGAAATAGGACAAGGTTCGACCTACCTTGGAACAAGATCAGGGGCTTGTTTCAAGCAAAATTGTCCCCTGGCGGGAATCAGAGATCAGAAGGCACAAACTTTTCCCGCTGCTACCTGGCGCTCTCTGAAGCCTGGAGCCTTGGCGTTCCCGAAACACCACACAAGCGTCAAAATTTCGACCGTAAAAGTGACTAGCAAAAAGTGGCGCATGTCTCATCCCAGCACACAACTTCGGCGGCCTAGGCAAGAGCCCGGGAGGGGACAGGTTGTCGTTCAGGTTTGGTTGAAGTCTTAATTGGGTGGTTTGTCGTCGATGATCATTTGGGGATAGGCGATGGCGACATGGTTTCCCGGTATTTCGGCCAGGGGATCGTCTACCAATTCCACCCAAAGATAGTAGTGAAACTCACCGGAACGGCTCAGGGGTGGGGATAACCAGGTTGCGGAAACGCCCGTGGATTCGAAGGGGACTTCGAACAGGGGGTGACCGTTTTCGCCGCGTAGCGGTGTTTGGCCCTCAAAAACAAGCATCACCCGTCCCAGGCTGACCCCGGAGCGAATCGTTCCAGAGAGACGAATGGAAAACCGCAGCCGTTGACCCAACTCCAGTCTTGGCGGGTTTTTGTCGTCGAGGGTCCGGCGGTAGAAGCCCTCGCCATCGACGATTTCTCGAAGGTCTACGCTGATTTCTCTTACTTGATTTTCTTCCATAATTCTTGGGTTCTCCGTGATCATCATGGTCTTGCTCCTGATTGGCATTTGGTATCTGCCTTTTCATAAGGCAAGGCCTGTGCCAAAAATGAACTTGGCGGGACTATCGAATTGGCGAGTGGCATTCATGATGTGCTCTCCATTTTGTAAATAGCTAAAAAAAAACATCTTATAAACGGAGTTGCGTTCTGGTAATCCCTCGCTCTAGAGTTTGCGGGAGGACTCGCCCCATTTTAGTGCGAACCTGCCTTGGGACTGACTGTCACTCCCGCGGATGCAGGATTTTCCGTAAATGGTTGGGAAACCCGTTACTTTTTGAGATACTGTATCTTTTTGAGTTGCACTGGCTCGTTGACAGCTCTCCACACCACTCCTAGAATAGGCCTATCCTAATTGACAAGGGGTAGCCGTGGCATTCTTCGAGAGCCTCCATGAGATCGCCAAGGCACTGTTGTTGAACCGTTGCGGCCCTTCCCCGGATCGCTTCCTTTTGGATCGCGCCATTGCTTTTACCCGGGCCGACCGGGGTTTTATCGTGGTTCGCGAGCGGGGGTCGTTTCAGGAGAAATATCAGGTCCACTTTGATCGCGGCAAAATTTCTCCGCACAAACGGAAATTCAGTCGAACTCTGGTTAAAAAAGCAATTGCATCTCAGGAAGTGCTTCTGGTCGAGGACCCGGCTGAGGATCCGGTCCTCAGCCGCCAGGAGAGTGTCATCAATATGGGTTCCAGCTCCGTGTTGGTCGCCCCGCTCGCGGCTGAGGGCGAAGTTTACGCGGTCATCTACATGGAGAAACAGGGCGGTGGTTCGTCGTTTGACGCGCGGGCCCCCGCCTTCATGGCCGAATTTTCGTTATTGGCGGCGGCCGCATTTCAACATGCTCTGGAACGGGAGCGCCTGGCCCGTCTCCAGGAAATTTTTAGCCGGGATAGACGAGATGGTTTTGACGATGGGGGGATCATCGGCAGGCACCCGAAAATGGTGGCTCTTCTGGAAATGGTAGCTCAGGTCGCACCCAGCAATGCTACAGTGCTGATCTCGGGAGAAACGGGTAGCGGCAAGGAGAAAATCGCCGAGGCCATCTACCTCAATAGCGAGCGCCTCCAGCGGCCGTTTGTCACGGTTCACTGCGGGGCTTTACCCGAGACCCTGTTTGAGGCGGAACTGTTCGGCCACACCAGAGGCGCTTTCTCCGGGGCGGATCGCGAGCGCCCGGGTCGTATCGCCAGGGCTTCCGGGGGCACTCTTTTTATCGACGAGGTGGCCGAAATACCCTTGGTTTCCCAAGCGAAGCTGTTGCGTTTCCTTCAATCAGGTGAATTTCAACGATTGGGCTCGGACCAGGTTGAAAAAATTGATGTGCGCATCGTGGCGGCCACCCATCGCGATCTCAAGCAAATGGTGGCGCAAGGTGATTTTCGCGAAGATCTTTACTACCGCCTCAATGTTATCGAGCTCAGCCTACCGCCGCTACGCGAGCGGAAAAGCGACATCCTCTTGTTGACCCGTTTCTTTTTGGAGAAATTCTGGAAAGACGGGCTTGAGCCACCAAGGTTGAGCGCCATGGCCACCTCCGTTTTGGAGCGCTACGATTTTCCGGGTAATGTTCGCGAGTTGGCCCATTTGGTTGAGCGGATGTGTACCCTTGCACGAGGGCCTTTACTGGACGTGGACCTGCTTCCCGACAGCCTGAAACCCGCTTCTTCCGAACCTGAAGGCTTGACGTCGCAAACCGCGCTTGATTTTGGCAGCTACAGCAACGAGGCGCTCAAGGCAGCGCGTCAAGCTGCCGGAAAGGAGGCCATGCGCAAGGTGGAAGTCCAGTATTTGAATGGTTTGATGGAACGCTATCAAGGCAATATCTCCAAGGCCGCGGCGGGGGCGGGCATGCAGCGTTCCTATCTTCACCGCCTCCTCGCCAGGAGCCGCGATCATGGAAAGGGAAGCGGTCAAGAATGAATGGGGTCATTTGTCCGTTCTGTGGCGCCACCTTTTCCGAGTTCGATGCAAAATGCCCGAGTTGTGCCCGGCCGGTTACGGTTGGAGATCCCGAACCGGAGACCGTGAGTGATCAGGCCACCGAATCACCGCGTTGGATACCGGGCGAAAGAGTTGCGCACTTCGAGATCCTGGAGTGGGTTGCCATGGGCGGCATGGGCTCCATTTATAAGGCGCGCGATCGGGAGTTGGAACGTTTGGTGGCGCTCAAGTTTTTTCGCCCCGGTTACCCCGACTCTCAAAACGGGGTTCGTCTCCTGCTCGAAGAAGCCAAAACCGCATCCGCTCTCAATCATCCCCATATCGTGACCATTTACGAGATCGGTCACCTCGATCAGTTGGACTTTATTGCTATGGAGTGGCTGGATGGCGGGACCCTGGCCGATGCGATTCAGCCGGGAGGCATGGATCTGGACGAGGCTCAGAAAAGTACATGTCAGGTCGCCGAAGGTCTGCTTGCCGCACACCGTGAGGGCATCGTTCACCGCGATATCAAGCCGAAGAACCTGATGCGCAATCACGAGGGCCAGGTCAAAATCCTGGACTTCGGTGTG
>JBGTRP010000526.1:0-5497 GCA_041940685.1 Acanthopleuribacteraceae bacterium | reverse complement strand
GGTGAAACAGGAACAGGAGTAACCCTCCCTTTGAAGGGTCCGTGCAATGGTGGATGCCATATTGGGTTCGTCGTCCACGATCATGATGCGTTCGGTCATGGGCCTTCTCCCGCGGTGTGCGGCTGTTTTTCACTAAGAATAGGGTTTTGTTGGGGAAAGCGCGGCAGGTTGAGGGTCAGCCTCGCGCCCCCGCCGGCGCGATCGTCCAGATTCAAGGCGCCGCCTAGCGCCCCGGCGATTTGCTGGGCAATGGCCAAGCCAAGCCCATTGCCTTCCGGCTTGGTGGTGAAGAAGGGTTCGAATACCCGATCGCGCAGTTTCTCGGGAATGCCCGGCCCTTGGTCGGAAACTTCAAAGGTGACCCGGTCTTCACCGCTGGCCATGACCAGATCCACCGGTTGATCGACCGGACTCACTTCCACGGCATTGACCACCAGGGCCAACAAGGCTTGACAGATGAGATCCGGATCTCCCTGAATAGGTTTGTGGTCACTGGGCGCGTCTATGCGTAAAACCGGGGTCCCGCGGTCCTTGTACAGGTTCTCCACCATAAAACGGACACGGTCGGCAATTTCCCCGGTGGTGGTAGGGATGTGGCGGGGTTGAAGCGGCCGGGCAACATGACTCAGGGCCTCCACGACTCTTGCCAGCCGGTCGATTTCGACGATGATCGACTCGAAGTCCTCGGGTTTTGGCTGGGACCCGGCCTGGGCTTCCTCGCTCAAATTCTGGACCCCGCTCCGGATGATGGCCAAGGGGTTGCGAACCTCGTGGGCGACGGAGGCGACCAATTGGCCGAGCGCGGCCATTTTCTCCTGTTGCGCCACCCGACTTTGGGCCTCGGCAAGTCGCAGCAGGGTTTCCCGCCGCTCCCGCGCCAGGTGGCGTTCCCGTTTTTTTGCCGCGATTGTCAGGCCCAACAGCCAGCCGAAAATGGCAAAGGAGACGGCGAAAAAGGCGCCGATGACCAGGGTCGCGTCGCGGCCGGACACCGAAAATTCCACCCCCAGGGAAAGCAGCAGCCAGGTATCGGCGATGCCCAGAGCAAAACAGGCGAGAGCCAGCGTCAGCGGCTGCCCGTGGCTCTGTTTGGTTTTTGGAGGCGTACCCATAATCGTTTTCAATTTGCTCTCCAATGGCCCTTTCTTAGCGGGTAATGCGCCCCGTGAGGTGAAGGACCCGAGACAAACGGGCAAGACCCGTGCCGAAACCCGGGAGCCGGTCATCTCATTCGCGGTTCGGGGTTGGCGGGTTTTCCCTTTCCCATGCTAACTCAAAATAGGGTGGCGCGACACTTGAGAGGCCGGGTCTCAAAGGCCTCGACCCTGGCAGGGCGCATTTTTTGGTTTTTAATCTTTGCTCATCGATTGTCGCCAAAGCGATTTTCCGGATGAATTGTGTTGAGGTCCCCGGGAAAAGGGAAAACCCTGTCCGTCTTGGGAAACAGGACGAACTTCGCGCCCGATTTGCACGAGCCCGTCCCAGCGCTGTATCCGCCTCGGTTTGAGGCGGTGTACGCCGTGAATGGCTCGCAATGGAAAGTCGCGCGAAGAAACAGGAGGTATCTAATGACCACGGACCAAACAAACGATCGCCTGATGAAGGCATTCCAGATCATATTCATTACCCTGGGGGTGCTGCTCACCATTTACCTGGCGGTGGGAGCCCTGGACCCCAACTTTAAAAATCTTCCGCTCAAGGATTTGGCGCTGAAGGACCTGATGGGGAAACTGGGGGCCCTCTTTATCATCGTGCTCCTGGTGGAGCGCCTCATTGAGCTCTTTGTCCACCCCTGGAGAAGCCCGAAAACGGAAAGCCTGAAAATGGAGCTTTTCACTTTTTCGGCGGAGGGGAAGAGGCTGAGAAAACCTGGCCATCAGACCGTTGATACCGAAAAGAAACTCGGGAGTCACCGATCCAAAACCAGGCTGGTGACCCTGTTGGCGGGCTTCGTCATAGGGGTTTTCATCAGCATCGGCGGAGTGGGTTTCCTCAACGAACTCGTTCACGTCGATCCGGCCGCCGTCGGTGAGAAGCAGATCCCCTATCTGCGCAAGGTGGATGTGGTCCTGACCGCGGGTCTGATCGCGGGTGGCAGCGATGGCTTCCATCAGTTCATGAAGGCGATATTGGTCTTTTTTGAGGAGACCACCAAAAAGATGGAAGGAACGGCCTAAACCTGGGCCATACAGGGACGGGATCGGTGGTCATGAATGGGGGCCACCGCTTCTTCTTCTGTCCAAGCGTTTCGCCGGATGGGTTCCAGGGTTGTTTTTTCCGGTTTCGGGGTTGGAAAAGAGGGGGTTCACGGACATCGCGCTTAGTTTTTTTGGGTTCCTAGCGTTTGATTGCGAGGAGAGGGGAGGCCGAGCTGGTTCTCCACCCTAATCAAAGTCAATCGAGGAGGATCGCAATGAAAATAACCACCGCGCGAATCATGGCGGCTATACTCGCCCTTTGTTCCGGATTTTGCTTGGCCCAGGAGCCTTCGCCCTGGGAGTTTCTCAGCCAGCGTGGCAAATCTTTAGCCCTTCAAGAGAATGGTTTGGGGGGACCGGGCGCCGAATTTTTAATCAGCGAAGCTGAAGCCGCCCAGTTCTTTTTGATTGGGGAGAATCACGGAATCGCGGAGGTTCCCCGGTTCACCGGGGCCCTGTTCAAGGCGGTTCAGCCGATGGGTTTCGACCATTTGGTCATCGAGACCGGGCCGCACTCCGCGAGCGTGCTCTCCCACCTCGCGCGCCAGGAGAACCCCGTTGAGGCGTTTGAGGCGCTGTTCCGCGACTTTCCTTTTTCCATTCCTTTTTATGGGTTGCGCGAGGAAGCGGATTTGATTCAGACCGTGGTTCGGTCCAGTTCCCATCCCGTGCGTGCGCTATGGGGCATCGACCAGGAGTTCATTCTCGCGCCTCAACTGTTCTTGGACCGGTTGGCCGACAGGGTGGCCGATGCGGAATTGGCCGCGCGCTGCCGGAGTTTGGCGGACGCGGAAAAGGAAGCTCTGGCGCGGATAAACCAAACCAAGCGCGTGGACCCGTCTGGTTTTGCAATGTACCAGGTAGAGAGCCCATTGAAACAACTGGCCGCTGATCTTCGGGCCAAAGGCTTTGATTGGCAGGCGGATATGGTTCACGACCTGGATATCAGCGGTGAAGTGTACCGGTTGTGGCTGAGCGGCAAGGGCTTCGAAAACAACGCGCAACGCGCCCTTTTGAACAAGAAACATTTCATGGCGGCCTACCACGAGGCCGAAAAGGCCTTGAAGCAACCGCCGCGGGCGGTGGTAAAAATGGGTTCCAATCACATCGCCAAGGGACACACGCCCATGAATATTCTGGATGTGGGCAATACCCTCGCGGAATTGGCCGCCATGAATGGAAAGGCTTCCTTTCACCTGCTGGTCCTGGTGGCGTCAGGCACTCAAAATATCTACGTACCCTTTCGCGGGGATGAGGCAAAGCGTGCGCCGATCCAGGGAGGACCGGCCGCGATGAAGGCTTTTGTGGAGAATCTGCGTCCCCGGACCTGGACCGTTTACGATCTGCGCCCATTGCGCGCCCAACTCGCGCGTTGGGGCGAGGAGTACTCGGAGCTCAAGCGGTTGGCGTTGGGCTATGATAGCGTATTGTTGATCCCCGAGGGCCATGCCGCCGCCTTGATGGAATGAACCGTGGCCCGATGGTGCGTCATCGGCATCGATCTCGGGCTCCCCATCCCGTTCCGGAGACGAAGATGCGCTTCCGCTACCGTGTCTTGATGGCCTGTACCCTGGGATTCCTCCTGGGATGCCTGCTTTTTGTGCTGCTGCACATGGCGAGTTTATTTCGTGAGCCTCCCGGTTTCTCGTTTTACGCCCTGGCCTGGTTTTTGGGCACGTGTGTCCTGATCTGGGAGGCCGGGGTGGGGGTCGAAAGGGTCCTGGCCGGGCGGTTCTCCTGGCAAAGCCGGTTTTGGACCAGGCTCGTGCTCCAGATCTGTGGCCAAATCGGGGCTGGCGTCGTTGTCTTCAACCTGACCTACGTCCTGATCAAACAGGCGGAGAATTGGTTCCTTGGCGCGGCCGACCCCATTGGCTTCCCCCACCTGGTCTCCGCCAGCATGCTGGGCGCCCTGCTGAGCGCGGTGCTGGCCGCCGGCGCCACCGGCATCCACATCGCCATTCGCTGGAAGGAGGCCGCGGTGCGGGCGCAGCGGCTGGAAAAGGAGAAGGTTGCCGCGCGCTACCAAGCCTTGAAGCATCAGGTGAGCCCGCACTTTCTCTTCAACAACCTCAACACCCTGTACGCCTTGATCCAGGAATCCAGGGAGTTGGCGGGTCCCTTCACCCTGCATATGGCGGATACTTACCGTTATATTCTGCAAAATGCGGAGCGCGAAGTGGTCCCGATCGCGGAAGAGGCGCGCATGTTGTCGGCCTATACCTTCCTCCTGGAGCAACGCCACGGGGAAGGGCTCCAATGTCGCATTCACCTTCCCGAAAAAATACACGCGCGCTTCCTGGTTCCCCTGGCCCTGCATAGCTTGATCGAAAACGCCGTGAAGCACAATGTGATAGAGTCTGCCCGTCCCTTGATCATCGAGGCTTTCGCGGAGGGCGAGGATTGGCTCGTGGTTTCCAACAACCGCCAAAGGAAAGCCGTTTCCAATCATTCGAATGGGGTTGGGTTGGTCAATTTAAAAGCGCGCTATGACTTGCTCTCGGATACGCCCATGGCCGTAATCGCGCGGGACGATCGTTTTGAGGTGCGTTTGCCCATTCTTCGCGTGGAGTCTTTATGAACCTGGTAATCCTGGAAGATGAGGCCGTGGCCGCGCGCCAATTGGAGCGCATGTTGGGCGAAATCGACCCCCGGGCTCGGGTTTTGGCGGTTTTGCCCACGGTAGAGGCCGCGGTGGCCTGGTTCTCCTCGCATGCCATGCCCGACTTGGTGTTTATGGACATTCACTTGGCCGATGGTTTGAGTTTCGAGGTAGCCGAGGCCGTGGAGATTACGGCGCCTGTCATTTTCACGACCGCCTATGAGCACTATGCGCTGCGCGCCTTTGAGTTGAACAGCATTGACTACCTGCTCAAACCCATCGGCCCCGAACGCCTGGCGGAAAGTCTGGCCCGGCTTCATAAGCGCCGGGGTCCGGATTCGGAAACCTGGCGACGACTCCTGCGGACCATGAACCGTTTCGGCGAACCCGAGCCGCCGAGGAAATACAAGCAACGGTTCCTGGTGAAATTGGGGACACGTCTGTTTTCCATCGAAGCCGAACGGATTGCCTACTTTTACAGGCAGGAGTTGGTGCATCTGCGCACCTTGGGCGGCAGGACCTTTCCCATCAGCCAATCGCTGGACGAACTCGAGAGCCTGCTGGATCCAACCCGCTTCTTCAGGCTCAATCGCCAATATCTCGCGCATATCCAATCCATTCACGGCGTGGCCGGGGATGGACGGGCGCGGCTCAAGCTGAGCGCCACCCTGGGCAGCGACGCCACGGTGTTCAGCTT
>JBGTRP010000525.1:0-5512 GCA_041940685.1 Acanthopleuribacteraceae bacterium | reverse complement strand
GCTCGTTCTGGCGCGCGCAGCGCTTCGTTCCGCGCTCGCGCACCCTCGAAGCGATCCAGGATCCGGCCCAGGCTCGCGAGGTCGGCCTCGGACTCGGCACCTTTCATGCCCTGCTCAGTGACCTGTCGGTCGATCTCTTCAAAACCCATGATCGCCAAATCGTGTTTGCCGCGGTCAAGGTCCAGGGACGCCTGGGTAAACTGCTGCTCCACCACATCGCCGGAAACCCGGTCAACCGGGGTCAGGCCGGATGATTCGGCGCCGGATGGCGCGGTGGTCACCTGGGAGGCGTTGCGGCTCAGCCTTGAGACCTTGTTCTCCAGATCCTGCATCATGGCTTGATATTGGGCGAGGCTTTCGCGAAGGGAGAACATCTCATCCTGGAGGTTGGCCTGGGTAGTGCGGTCGTCCAGCTTGGCGGACATGGCCGCCACCTTGGCCTCTATGTCTCGCTTGGCATCGGCCTGGGTGCGCTCCAACTGGTAGATTTGCTCCTGTAGGTTGGCGATATCCCGCTTGATTTTGAGACGTTCTTCCTCGCCGCCGCAACCCACCAGGATCAGTCCCGTGAAGAAGATAAGCCATTTCCGCATGTTGCGCTCGCCCCCTGATATGACAGAGACGGCTGCCGAGGCCACCGTCTCTATGAAAACCTGGTTATGTCCGCTTTCACGGATGCTTGTTTTTGTTATTTGCTCAATTTAAATACGGCACGGCGGTTTTGAGCCCAGGCGCCTTCATCATGGCCCAGGGCCTTGGGTCTCAGTTCGCCGTAACTGATGGTTCTCATGCGGGCGGAAGAAATGCCGAGCGAGACCATGTATTCCCGGACGCGTTCGGCGCGCCGCTCACCAAGGGCCAGGTTGTATTCCTCGGTGCCCCGTTCATCGCAATGCCCCTCGATGAGGACCCGGATCTCAGGATTGGCCTTGAGAACCTCGCCGTGACGCAGAAGCGTCTCACGAGTATCTTCTCTCAGGTCGGATTTGTCGAAATCAAAATACACATCGTCCAAGTTGATTTTGGAAATGTCGAAATCACTCAGGGTATCCGGCGACGTGTCCACATGCACATCGGGTTTTTCAGTTTCCTTGATTTCTTCCGCGACCTCGGGCTCGGCTGGTTCGGGATCCACGGGAGCGGGAATGTCGTCCTGTTTTTTGCTGCAAGCAAAGGTTAAAAGCATCAAGCCAAAAATGATCGATGTAATCTGCTTCCCATTCATTGAAGAATAATCCTCCAGGCGATTTGCGGTTTATCTTACCTCGCGCAAGTTCACTTTACCATAGACAAAGTATAGAACATAGCCTAGTTGGTATCGGTTTTGCCGTCAATATGTTTTTAGGAGCTTTCAAGAGCTTTTTCCGGTGCAAAACCAAACCCCTTTCGAGGCTTTTTCAAAATTCCCCGAGCCCCTTTTCCGTAAAGGCCGCGCCCAGGGTAAAAACGGCCACAAGGGTGAAAGCGCCGATACTAAGGCACCCAAATGGGATCGCGGTTGCTTCCGCCGCTGGTGATTTTCCTCAAATTGGTGCCGTTGCGGTTGATCGCGTAGATCTGCCACGAGCCATCGCGGTTGGAGGCGAAGCTGAGTTGCTCTCCGTCCGGCGACCAGCAGGGACCCTCATTGCTGCCCTGCAGGCGGGTCACCCGATAATTGCGGCGGGTTTGCAGGTCCATGATGAAGATGTCGAAGTCGTTGTCGAACCGGCTGACGTAGGCGATGTAATCATGGCGTGGGTTCCAGGCGGCGCTGTCATTGTAGGGGTTCTCGTTGGTGATGCGGACGACGTTGAGGCCGTCGGCGTCCATGCGGTAGATTTGCGGGCTGCCCGTCCGATCGGAGGTGAATACCATGGACCTTCCACCCGGCGCCCAGGACGGATTGGTGTCCACGCCGGGATGTCGGGTAAGTTGCAGGAAATCGGTGCCGTCGATATTCATGACGAAAATGTCGACATTGCCCTCGCGCGCCATGGAGAAGGCGATTTTTTTCCCGTCCGGCGAAAGGGACGGCGAGGTGGCGCGGGTATTTTTGTGGGGGAACAGGGGCTTGGGCCGGCTGCGCAGGGAGGGTTTGAGATAAATGTTGTAGTCGGCATTGAAGGTATAGGCATTTTCATAGACGGAATAGGCCAGCAGCGTATCATTGCCGGATTTGACGGCGCTGGGCGAGAGGGCGATGCCGTCGCGGGTGATAGGAAGCGGATTGAAGCCGTCGTAATCCATGATGTAGAGCTCTTTGAGGGTACGGGTGGGGTCGGCGGCCACTGGCCTTTCCTTGGAGTAGATGATCTTGGAGGTGGCGAACTTGCTGTTGCGAAGATGAAGCATGATGTCATCGGCCACCACATGCGCCATTTTGCGGGCCAGAGCGGGTTTCCCGCGGTAGGCCTTGGCGATGATCGGCTGCTGGGTGGCCACCTCGAAGAGGCGAACCTCCATGCGCATTTGCTGGCCTTGGCCCTGGATATTGCCCACTACCAGATGTTGGGCCTCGATGCTGCCCCATTCCGCGAAGTCGATAGGCCCCTCGTGGGGACTTCGAATCAGGCGAATCCGCTCCTGGCTCAGCACATCGAAGTAACCGGAATTCGCCAGATCATTGCGCAACACCTGATTGATCGTACGCCATGCTTCCCCGTACTCGGGAAATCCCGGCGCCAGATCGAAATCCGGAACGGCGATTTTCTCCTTGACCACGACCGAACCGATCAGATCGACCTCCACTTCCCGGTCCGCCCCGGAGCCGGATTGAGATAGGACGGGGATTGTGGCGGCTAGGCAGACTAACCAGAATGCTTTCATGCTTCGCTCCTAGGCGGGGCTTTCAGGGAACCCCATAATGGAAATTGATGTTGACGATCAGCCGTTCACCGAGATAGCCCTGCGGCAGTGGCGGGAATTCCGCACCCATCACCGCGCGCTTGGCGGGCCCATCCAAAAATGTCCTGCCCGAGGATTTGGCGATCTCGACGCCGGTCACGGAACCATCTCGCTGGATGATGAAACGCACCTTGGTGGTGCCGCCTTCCAAACCGGTTTTCACCCAACGGGAGGCGACCTGGGCCTGCACGGTGCGAAAATAGGAGATAAACTCCAGGTCCTGGGCATCAATATTCTCGCTGCCATCGCCGACCTCCACGGACACGCCGGCGCCCTTGGTTCCATCGATGCCGCCAAAGGCGCGGGTCCCCTTTTCATCCTTCAGTTGTACCGGCTCTTCGGGCGGGGGCGTGGGTTTGCTCTTCCGGGAGGATGATTGGGCTGGTTCGGACTTAGACGAGCGGGGCTTGGATGCCTTAGACTTCTCGCGATTCAGCCCCACCTCATTGGCCTTGCGGGTCTCGGGCCGTGTCTGTTCGGGCTTGGGTTTGGGCGGGGGCTTGCGGGTATTTTTCTTGCGCACCCCGGCCACCGGCGCCTTGGTTTTGGCGCCCGCGAGCTTCAGATTGGCGGGGCCGCCGATCTTGACGACCATGACATTTTCCGGTGGACGCGGCCGCTTGGCGATGATGCTCGCCGCGATGACGGCGATCAGGACGCCCGCGTGCAACAGGATCGCGATCGTCATGGCGGTTCGCTTTCCGTATTCGCCTCGCCCATCGGGTGAGGCCATGCCATATGCGGTCATCTCAGGCCTCCAGGCGCTAGCGGTCGGGTTCGGTGACCAGGCTGACCTGATCGATGCCCGATTCCTTGAGCCGGTTGAGCATATCCATCACCACGCCATAGGGAATGCGGGCGTCGCCCCGAATGTAGACGGTTTTCCCCGGTGACGCGGCCACGGCATTTTTGACGTTGTCCAGGAGAACCTCGGGCTGCAGGTATTGATCGTTGAGAAAGTGTTTGCCCTCGGAATTGATCACCAGGATCAGGTGGTCCTCGTTGGCGGCCATTTCGGCATTGCCCTTGGGCAGCTCGATTTCCACGCCGCTTTGCAGCAGAGGCGCGGAAATCATAAAAATAATCAACAGAACCAGCATGACATCGACCAGAGGGGTCACGTTGATTTCACTCATCGAGGTGCTGGGCCCCTTTTGGTTGGAAGAAAAACCCATGTTCAGCCACCCCTGGCGGCCGAGAGCGGTTTCCGCCCGCCCCTCTCGCGTTTGGCCGGAGAACTTTCCAGCCGCGCGCCGCCGAGTTTCGTTTCATGCTTCATGTTCAAGACCCTGTATTTCATTCCCGGCGCCTCCGCGCACCAGATTCCGCCCACGCGGGCTTCAGGTGAAGTTCTTCTCCACGATGCCCACGAATTCAAGGCAAAAGTCTTCCATTTCCGCGGCCACCGAACGCACCTTGTTGACGAAAAAATTATAGGCCATGACCGCGGGAATGGCCGCGAACAGGCCGAATGCCGTGGCGATCAAAGCTTCCGCGATGCCGGGTGCCACGACCGCGAGGGATGCGGATTTTTGGTTGGCGATTTGGGCAAAGGCCTCGATGATCCCCCAAACCGTGCCCAACAGGCCCACGAACGGGGCGACGGCGGCGGTGGTGGCCAGTTGGTTGAGATTTTTCTCCAGCTTGGCGATCTCCACGAAGCTCGCCCGTTGCAGCACGCGGTTGATGGAGTCCAGGCTGCGCACCTTTTGTTGGCCGGTCTGGTTGGGGGCCTGATCTCTCAGTTGGAACTTCAGCTCGCTGTAGCCCGCGTCGAAGAGACCGACCTGGGGCGAGAAGGGGTGCTTGGAGCAGACCTTCTTAATTTCGGAGAATCGGGCCGAGTTTCGAAACACGTTCAAAAACTTAATGGTATCTTTTTGAGTTTTGGTCAACAACATTCTTTTTTGAATGATGAGCGTCCAGGTGGACACGGAAAAGATGAACAGCACGATCAACACGATCTTGGCCACCAAACTGGCCTCGAGTATCAATCTCATGTAATCCATCGTGCCTCCGACATTAATAAAAATATTGAGGGGAGCCAACTCAGGAATTCGAAGGGGTATCGAATTTCCTCTTTAACGCTTCTTCCACATTTTTGGGCACCAGCTTGGAGATATCCCCACCCAGCACGGCGACTTCCTTGACCAACCGGCTGCTCAAGTAAGAGTAGACGTTCTTCGGCATTAAAAAGACGGTTTCGAGATTGGGGGCCAGTTCCCGGTTCATCATGGCCATCTGCAACTCGTATTCGAAATCGGATACCGCGCGGAGCCCGCGAATGATGACCGCCGCGCCCTGAGCATGGGCAAAATCCACCAACAATCCTTGGAAGCTGCCCACCAGCACGCGTTCGGAACGCTGACACTCGCGCATCATGCCCAAGCGCTCCTCAATGGTGAAAAGCGGCTTTTTAGAGGTGTTGGTCAAAATGGCCACGTATACGCGATCGAACATTTTCAATGCCCGGTCGATCAGGTCCAGATGTCCATTGGTAATGGGATCGAACGATCCTGGAAAAATTGCGAGCCTCATCTCTTCCCCTATCCGGAATCCCGCCGACCCGACAACCATCTCGGTCTTTCAGGAACCGAATCTTACCATAAGTGCCAGGTATAAAAAA
>JBGTRP010000524.1:0-5519 GCA_041940685.1 Acanthopleuribacteraceae bacterium | reverse complement strand
GACTCGATCGACAACGTGCGCAAGCAGAGCATCATCACCTACGCCCTGGTCAACCGTCTGCTCGCCAAGCCCGCCGACGAGGAGTCGGGATTGGGCGCCCGCGAGATGGGAGAAGGTCTCGACCCTGTTCTCTTTGATACCCTGCTGACCATGGTCTTGAACGGGGTGCTGATCTACGCGATCGCGAGGCTCTTGGTTCGTTCCGAATCCGTTTTGTTGCGGCAGCAGGGATCGCTGCTCTACCTGATGAGCCCTTTTTTGATTTTAGAGCCCTTGGCCTACCTGGTGGCGCAGGACGACTTCGGCGTGTTTTACCATTGGTTTTATTTAGGGTTGTCGCTTGGGATCTTGTGGCTCAGTGGGGTCCTGCAACGGCGCGGCTTTTATTACGCGGGCCTACTGAACGCGCTTCTCGCGCTGGGCTGGATCACGCATCACTACCAATGGCTGGAACAGCGCTTTTGGCCATTGGCGCTCGGCCTCGCGGGTTTGGCATTGATGGCTTGGGGTTACGCCTTGTTTCGGCGACGCAACTAGTCGCCTTGGCAGTCAAAACCTTTACTTTTGTGTGGTGTTTTTAGAGCGCCAAGACGGCAGTTGCAAGTACCAAGATTCAAGCTGCAAAGGGAGCAAAGCAATATCCGGCTTGCGGCTTGGAGCTTGTCACTTGTTGCGCGGGGCGCCGCCCCGCTAGATGGTCATGATCTCGTCCGTTTTTTGTTGGACCATCTTGTCCACCGCCTCGGTATGCCGGTCGGTGATTTTCTGCACCTCGTCCAGGGCGCGGTGCATCTCGTCCTGAGAGATCTCCTTATCCTTTTCCGCCTGCTTGAGGTGGTCGTTCACATCGCGGCGGATATTGCGGACCGCGGTTTTGGCGGCCTCGCTCATCTTTTGGACCTGTTTGGCGTATTCTTTGCGGCGCTCCTCGGTTAAGGGCGGAATGCTGATGCGGATGATGGCGCCGTCATTGTTGGGCGTCATACCCAGGTTTGCCGCCAGGATCGCCTTCTCGATTTCACCCAAAAGCCGGGTTTCCCAGGGTTGAATGGTGATGAGATTGGGTTCTGGATTGGCGATGCCGGCGACCTGGTTGATCGGCGTGGGCGTACCGTAGTAATCCACGGTCACGCCCTCGAAAATCGCCAGGGATGCGCGGCCCGTGCGAACCTTGGCAAGATCGCCTCCCAGCTTTTTGACGGCTTGGTCCATGCGGGTATTGGCATCCTTGAAATGTTGCTGTGTCATGATTCATCCTCCACAAGTGTTCCGATATTTTCACCCATAACAGCCTTGACAATGTTTCCCGGCTTGGTCAGGTCAAAAACAAGAATCGGCATGCCGTTATCCATGCAAAGCGAAATTGCCGTGGCATCCATGACCTTGAGCTTGTGCTCCAGCACATGCATGTAGGTGGTGTGGTTCATTTTTTGGGCATCCGGGTGATGCAGGGGATCGGCCGTGTAAATGCCGTCCACCTTGGTGGCCTTCATAATGATGGCGGCGTCCATCTCGATGGCGCGCAAAGCCGCGGCCGTATCCGTGGTAAAGAAGGGGTTGCCCGTGCCCGCGCCAAAAATGACGAGGCGTTTTTTGGCCAGGTGCTGTAGCGCCCGCCGGCGGGTGTAGGCTTCCGCGACCGCGCGCATATCGATGGCCGAGAGAACCCGCGTCTCCAGCCCCAGTTTTTCCAGGCTGTCCTGCAGCGCGAGGCTGTTCATCACCGTGGCCAGCATGCCCATGTAGTCCGCGGTCGCACGGTCCATGCCCCGCGCCGCGGAGGCCATGCCCCGGAATATATTTCCACCGCCGACCACGATTGCGATTTCCACGCCCAGCCGGTGAATTTCCTGGATTTGAAGGGCAATCTGGGCCACGGTGCCGGGCTCGATGCCAAATTCGTTGGCGCCCATGAGAGCTTCACCGGAAAGTTTGAGTAGGATCCTACGGTACCTCGGTTGGGAAGCCTTCAAAGATCGCTCCTTCTTTTTCCATCCAAACCCTTATTTTAATAGAGAAGCACGCATCTGTACATTGACGAATCGTCAATGGAGCCTGTATTGATCCTCGCGCGGCCCTTTCAATCCGCATCGAGTCGAGGCCGCAAGGCTAACGCCTGGAAGGGCCGGCGCCGTTTCTGTTCGGTATTCTCTCAGCGGGAGAGGGTCCCTTTTCTTTGTCCCCGCCGGGATTCAGCCGGCCAATTTGGCGCGCGCGTCTCTCGCCGCATTGCGCACGATTTCGTTGAGCGCCGGGTGGATGAAGGTCGTGGCCAGCAGATCATCCAGGTTGCCCTTCATCTGCATGACCGTGATGACCTGGTGCAACAGCACGCTGGCCTCATGGCCGATGATATGGCAACCGAGAATCGAGCGGGTCTTGCGGTCTACCAGCATCTTGACGAACCCCTCGTCTGAAAGCAGCGCCATGCCCATGGCGCTGGCCGCGTAATCGCGGTAGCCCACGGCGTAATCCGCGCCTCGGGCCTTAAGTTGATCCTCGGTTTCCCCGACGCCGGCGACCTGTGGCGATGAAAAAACCGCATGCGGCATGGCGCCGTAGTCGATGGGCGTTTCGTCGGGGCTTTCGACGGTGTGGCGAAACAGGTATTCTCCCTCTAGGTTGACGGAATGTCGGAAAAGGTAGTTGCCCACCACATCGCCGAGCGCGTAGACGCCCTCCGCGGAGGTGCGCAGGCGGTCATCCACGCGAATATAACCTTTTTCATTGGTTTCCACGCCCGCCGCCTCAAGGTTGAGGTTGTCGCTGTTGGGCGCCACCCCGGTCGCCACCAGCAAGGCATCCGACTCCAGGCTTGTCTGGCCATGGTCCCGTGTTTGGAAGTGGACCTTGTAGTTGCCCTCTTCATATTCCACCCGCACCGGATTGTGGTGCAGATGGACATGGCAGCGTTTGGCAAAGTCCCGTTCGAATGCCGCCCGCACCTGGCTGTCCTCATTGCGGATCAGAATCGAGCGCGCCGCGAGATGGACCTTCACCCCCAGAGCGGAAAAGTAGAACGCGAGCTCCGTGGCGATGTAGCCGCCGCCCAGAACGATCAAGCGCCTGGGCGGGGTTTCCAGGCGCAGGGCCTCCTTGCTGGTCAGGTAGGGCGTGTGTTTCAGGCCGGGAATATCGGGAATGAACGGCCGGGATCCGGAGGCGATGTACACCTTGTCCGCCGTGAGCTCGAAGCCTCTCACCGAAAGCCGACGCTCGCCGGTAAAACGCGCCTCGCCATGATAAAAATCCAGATTCGGATTGGCCCGGTAACCCGGCAGGATGCTGTCGGATTCCGCGTCGATGGTTTGGCTCACCCGCCGCACAAGGGCTTGAAAATCGACCTCGTATCCCTTGGGATGGATATGGAAGCGGGGCGCGGTCTGGATCTGATGGGCGACCTCCGCCGCGTGAATCAGCATTTTGGACGGGATACAGCCTCGGTTGAGACAGGTCCCGCCAAGGCGGTCCTTTTCAATGATGGCCGCCTTGAGGCCGAGCTTGCTGGCGGGCGTCGAAATTTTGGTGCCCCCGCCGGATCCAATTACCAGAACATCGTAATGACGAGTCGTCATAGCCTGTACCTCGCGATCGCCCCTGGAGGCGGAATGCTAAGAGTGGGTTTGCCCACAAATCCCGACAGGATCATGCGCCAACCTCGTGGCGCCCGTGCGAAGCCCCGCTGGCGGCGGGCCTACCGGGTGAGACGCTACCCCACCGATTGGGAAGGCATGGGGCCGGGGTCCGTGGGTTATGGGGCAAGCGGGTCGCGGAAAGGCAAAACCCAACCTCTACCATACAACGCCTGAATGGAAAAGCTTCCAAAAAAATGACCCATTCTAATCCAGGTCAGAAATGGCCAGCCCGAATAAACACCCTGCTTTGGGACCGGGTGACGGCGTTCGCGCATGGGGCGGGTCGGCATAAAAAAAGCGGCCATGTAAAGCCGCTTCAGGGAATCACCGAGCCGTGGTTTGGGCTGGGGACAACCAACCTGCAAACCACGGTCGGGGCGTCTTTCAGAGCTTAGCCTGAGACACCATCGGAAAGCACTTTGCCGGCTTTAAAACGAGCAATCCTCTTCCCGGGAATCTGAATTTCTTGATTGGTGCGGGGATTGCGACCGGTCCGCGCGGCTCTCTCAACAACCGAGAAGGTACCGAAGTTCACCAGGGTAACCTTGTCCCCATCCTTCAGAGCATCCACAATGGCGCCGAGCATGGAATCCAAAGCCTTCGAAGCTTGTGCTTTCGAAAGGTTCGCTGATTCCGCCACGCGATTTATGAGTTCAGCTTTGTTCATAATAAAATTCCTCCCCTAAAGAGCAATTGAAAAATTAGGTTCCATCAGAGTCTTGGATCTTAGGCGCGCGAATCCGTGTTGTCAAGCGGGATTTGGCAAATTTTAGTTGATCTGGAACACAACTTAAATTTTTGAGCCTAATTTTTTCCATATTAAAGCCTTTTCCAAGGTGGGACAAGTAATTTTTCCCCTTTCATGATCAACACTTCAACTCATCGCGCTGGATTTTCGCGACCTAAAAAACGCCTCGTTCACGTGGAAGCAAGAGCCTCGTGATGAGAGTTTGCGGACCTTTCGATCCTTACTCCTTCCCGGGCCGGGCGCCTTTCCGCCGTACCGGCTCTCACCAGTTGAGAAGGCAATTCGGACGCTACGCGGTTTGTCAAAACAGGACGCCAATGCTATAACCATGCCCGTTGAAATCAGGGGAACTTCCCCGAGTTGGTGGGCAACCGTGGTCTTTTCGAATCTGCTCCTCTGTGAAACCCCGCGCGCATGGCTGGATGCCGCTCTCGCTCACCAGGAAATCCTGCTCGTCGATCACGCGAACTGCGAGAAGAAGGCCGCCTCCACCGCACTGAACCTGATGTATCAATACGACGCCTTTCCGCGCTTACTGAAAAAAATGGCGCGCCTGGCCCGCGAGGAATTGCGCCACTTCGAGCAGGTGTTGGACCTGATGGAGAAACGGGGGGTCTCACTTCGGCCGCTGTCCGCGGCGCGCTACGCCGAGGGGATGCGCAAACACATGCGCCGCGAGGAACCGCACAAGAAAACCGATGTGCTCATCATCGGCGCCTTCATCGAGGCGCGCTCCTGCGAGCGTTTCCAGAGCCTGGCCCCGCTTTTGGACGAGGAGTTAGGCGCTTTTTACCGTTCCCTGCTGCGCTCGGAGGCCCGCCATTTCCAGGATTACCTGGGCCTGGCGCGTTCCTTGTCGGAGGAACCGATCGAGGAGCGCATCGCCCACTTCGCCCAAATCGAGGCCGAGCTGGTCACCAGCCCCGATCCCCAATTCCGATTTCACAGCGGAGTGCCCGATTTTCGACCGGGCGGTCGGGGGCCGTCCTCGGGCTAGCTTAGGTTCTGCCAAGAAACGCATTTTTTAAAACCACAAAACACGCGAAACCACACGAAAAATTTTTTACCTTTTCTCCGTGCCCTCGGTGGTGAATTTTGCTGTTTCCGGATGGGCTCCAAGTAGCGGCTAAAAAAGA
>JBGTRP010000523.1:0-5539 GCA_041940685.1 Acanthopleuribacteraceae bacterium | reverse complement strand
CTTTTAATTGTAAATAGCCATGAGAGATTGATGATAATGCAACATCAATATCATTAAACGTGGACATTCCAGTTGATATTATTATTTTCTTTCTACTTTTACCTAATTCATAAAGTAACGATAGGTTTGTAATATCACCTGATCCAATCTTTATTGTCCCTCTTCCATCATGGACGGGGCATCCTCTCCTTTGCTCGAAGCGCCTCCCGGAGCCAAGGGGCGATTGTTGTTTTCCAAGGGCAAAACCCTATAAGATTTGAATCATCACCAAGGGGGAACAGCCATGATCATGGGTCCATTTTCAAACCAGGCGTCCGCCTTGCCCCAATTTCCAGCGCCTCACCGAGGGAAGGGTCCACGGCCGGGGGAGGTCCGGTGAACGCAACTCCCTGCCTGGTTACGCTTGGTTACCGCAAGGGCGCTTATGAGGCCATTGCTCGTCTGGGCATGGATGCCGTCCTGGTCAACCCCGTGGCAGCGCCTCGCCGTTTCCGACACCGAATCGCGGCATGGATTGGTGAAGACTGGGGTCAACCGGAAAGCTTGGCGCGGGAATTAAAAAAGGCCCTCGGCGATCGAAAGGCGGGCGGCGTGCTCGCGCTCACCGAGGGTTCGGTAGGACCGGCCGCGGTGCTGCGGCGGTCGCTGGGGTTCGCCGGCATTTCACCGGAAACCGCGCGTATCGTGCGCGACAAACTGGCCATGAAGCGCTTCTTTCGAGCCAGGGGCATCGCGGTTACGGACTGGAAACCCATCGATGAGCGCACGCACGCGGATGATCTCGTGGAGGCGCTCGGCCTCCCACTGGTTATTAAGCAACGCGATTCCAGTGGCTCCAGGGGATTGGTCATCGCGCGAGACCGCGCGGGCGCGCGGGCCGCGATCCGGCCCGGCTGGATGGCGGAACGCTGGATCCAGGGAAGGGAAATGAGCGTCGAGTCCCTCGTGGGCGGGGGCATCATCTTGTTGAGCAACCCCACCGAATACCTGGAACCCCTGTGGTGCAACATCGTCCCCCTCCAACTGCAAGAAACCCAGGCAAAGATGGCCCGAGACCTCAACCGGGCGGTCCTTGCCGCGCTCGACTTCCCGCCTGGAATCGCGCATCTGGAGCTCTTCCTCACCGAAAAAGGTCCGGTCCTGGGCGAAATCGCGTTGCGCCCGCCCGGCGGTCATATTATGGAGCTTATGGCGTTGGCCTATGGGTTCGATCCATGGGAGGCGCTGATCCGCCTCGAGATGGGAGAGCCTATCGCCCTGCCGCGCCAACATCGGCAGTTCGCGGGTATGTGGCTATTGCATCCCGGCCCTGGGACCGTCGGTGAGATAAGAGGGTTGGCGGGGGCGCGGGCCACTCCAGGAATTGCCAAACTGGTCATCAAGGTCAAAGAAGGGGACCGCTTGCCCCCGCGAACGGGCAGCGGTCAAGAGGCCGGATACCTTCTCGCCACGGGCGCCACGAGAGAAGCGGTAATCGCCGCCTTAGAGCGAGCCCGTGAAAACGTCCGCTTTGATTTGGACCCGGGCCCCTGAATTCCTCCCAATAAAAAATCCGCCGAGCGGTTTGGCAAGCGTTCGCGGAAAATTATATAATCGACTTACTCGCAGACATTGGTGAAATCCAATCGGATCGTTCCGCACTTTCTTGTGGCGCGCGCCTCACCTTCCCGGTTCGGGCTGGAGTCCGTCCGATCGGGTCCAAACGGAAGAAGGGAAAAGCTTTCTCCACTGTCCGTCAATGACCCCTTGGGGGAAAAAAGGAGTTCGTTATGGGTAGGGGATTTGAAAAATGGCAAAAGGGATGGTCACGGCGGCAGTTTCTCTCCAGGGTCGGCTTGGCGGGCGGCGCCACGGCGCTGTATGAAACCATGGTCGCGCTGGGCCTGATCAACAAACCCAGGGCCTGGGCCGGACCACCCCAAATGCCCAATGGTCACGGCGCCGGCAAGTCCGTGCTAATCCTGGGCGCGGGCATCGGTGGACTGACCACGGCCTACATCCTCTCCCAGTACGGCTATCGCTGCGAGATTTTGGAGGCCGGCTCGCGCGCGGGGGGCCGCAACCACAGCGCGCGCCGAGGCGGGACCGTCATCGAGGAAAGCGAACAACATGGTCGAACCACACAGGAATGCCATTTCGACAGCGGGCTTTACCTGAACCTGGGACCCGGCCGGCTGCCCTACCACCACCGCCGTGTTTTGGGGTATTGCCAGGAGTTAAATGTGGAACTGGAGCCCTACATCATGAACACCACGGGCAATTTGTTCCAATCCTCCAATGGGTTTGACGGAGATCCGGTCGTCTATCGCCGCCTCCAGAACGACACCCGCGGCTACATCTCCGAACTGCTGGCAAAGGCTCTCGATCAGGGCGCATTAAAGCAGGAGCTCAATGATGAGGACCGCGACCGCCTTCTCAGCCTGCTCGTGACCTTCGGCAACCTCGACGCCAAAACCAAAAAATGCGGCTCCACCCCGGATTATGTCTACCAGGGTACGACGCGCGCGGGCTGTGCGCCAGATCCCAAGGGCAGACCCACGCCCAACGTGTTTTACAACTGCGAAATTCCCGTACGCACCCCGCTCGATCTGCTGCTGAAATCGGAGTTTTGGCAGGACAGTTTCTATGATCCCATCGAATTCGAGTGGCAACCCACTCTGTTTCAACCCGTGGGTGGGATGGATATGATCGTGGAGGGCTTTCTGCGCAAGGTCGGTCAACTGATCACCTACAACGCGCCGGTAGTGGATATTGAAGTGGCCCAGGACAAGGTTTCGGTCACCTATCAAAACGGTTCCGTGAACGCAACCAAGACCGCCGATTACTGCGTGAGCAATATCCCCTGCCCCGTGTTGAAGGATATTTCCAACAACTTCAGGGCCGGCTTTGCCAAGGCCGTCGAACGCACCACATTCGACGCCTCCTGCAAGGTGGGTTGGCAGTGCAACACCCGTTTTTGGGAATCGAACCACTACGAAATTTACGGCGGCATCAGTTGGACCAACGATATCATCGAACAGATTTGGTACCCTTCCAACGGGTATTTCGGCCAAAAAGGAACCCTTACCGGAGCTTATATCCACGACGGCGCCTGTCCAGGCGATCCCAAACACGCCACGGAATTCGGCAAGCTGGGTTTGGCCGAGCGCCTGGCCTTGGCCAAACAGGGCGGCGCCAAACTTCACCCGGAATTCGAAAACAACGCGATCGTGCCCACCGAGCTTGGCCTTTCCGTGGCCTGGCAAAACGTGCCCTACCAACAAGGCGCCTGGCCCAGTTGGGGCAACAACCAGCACGACGCCCTGGATTACCGCCGCCTGCTGTTGCCGGACCGACGCTTCTACGTGGTCGGCGATCAGGCCTCCACCCTGCCCGGTTGGCAGGAGGGGGCCATGATGTCGGCCGAGCATGTGGTGGAGCTGATCGCGGGCCTCAAACCCCATGAAGTGCCCGAGGACATCGAGGCGCCCAACACCTTCAAGATCACCCAGGGTCACGGCTGATTTCAAACTTCCACACGGGCTCGTCCGTCTACAATGAAAGCCAATCCGGCAAGCATTCCCCGCGCCTCCTCATTTCCGCTTGAGATGCGCCCTGCGATTTCCACCGGAACCGGCTGTTATCCCCATCTGGACGGAGCCTAACCATGATCCCGTGCTGTTTGTTCTTGCTCTTCACCGCGTCCCGGCTCGAACCCCAGGAGACCTGGAAGGTTCCCTTGGCAGAATTGGGCGTTTTCCCCGCCGATTCCTACGCGACCAACCTGCTGGCATTCGCCGATGATGGCGCCCTGCTGATCATGGACCAGGCCTCGCGGCAGCTCGTTTTCGCGGATGCGGAGGGCGCGCTGATCCGCCGGGTCGGCCGCTCGGGCCGCGGTCCCGGCGAATTCACCATGATCGCCGCGGTAGGTTGGTCCCTCATGGGATATTTCACGGTCATGGACCGCGTTAATGCACGGGTTTCAACCTATGACCGGCAGGGACGCCTTCTCAAAGAATACTCCGTCAGAGAAGCTTGCCGCGAACCCGTATTCGGGCCGGATGGCCAGCTATTCTGTTTGCAACGCCAGGGCAAAAACGGGTTCGAGTTGGCGATTCTCAACTACCATTGGAAGCGCGAAACCTCGCATGAACTCTTCCGGCAACAGATGGACCCCATCGCCACCTGGATGCATTGGAATCCGAGAATCGTCCTGGCCCCGGCGCCAGGTGGGAATTGGCTGGCGATCAACAACGGCAAAGACGCGGAACTGCGGCGCATCGATTCCAAGAACGGCGAGGTTTTGACTTCCTGGAAGCTGCGAGTCCCCCGCATCCCCCTGACCGAGGAGTTTCTAGCGAGCTACAAGGAAGAATTTTTTCGGCGCACGGGCGCCTCCGATAAGGGAGGCGCCGGTCCCCGCGTTCAGTTCGTCACAGACGACCACTGGCCCTGGGCCGATCACATTCTGGTCGACGAGGCGGAGCGGATGTGGGTGTTTTTACACCGCGCTTCCAATCAGGCTCCAACCCGCTTCTTCGTGTACGACAAAATGGGTACACCCATTTGCGAGGGCGCGTTAACCGGCAAAGTACAGGCCATTCGCAAGGGCATGCTGTTCGCAATCCAAAGGGACGCCCTGGGCGATGACCATCTCAGCAAATACCAATACCGGATTCCATGAGCCGATTGCTTTCAAACCCGAGCGGGTGTTGGGAAGCGCCATCAATTTTTAGGCAGTTTGAAGCCTATTTTTCCGGCTGAAACAGGCCCATCAGGTTCCCTTCCGGATCCTTCCACCAGGCGAACTGGCCCCCACCCGGCACCGGCAGAGGCCCGATCGTCACCGCGCCGCCCAAAGCCTTGATGCGTTCCGCGCTTTCGTGAATATCCTCAGTCTCCACGTAACACATCACATAGTTGTGGGGCTCGTGACCCAGCGCCGTAATCATGCCGTTAATGCCCCGCTCGGAGCAGGTGTCCACCTTTACCTGAAGGTTCCCGTCCGATTTCATGCTCCACCCGAAAGCCTCCGCATAAAATTGGCTCGTCTTGTCCAAATCCCGGCAGCCGATATCGAACTGCATTACCGGTAATCCCATGTTTTGCCCCCTCCGCGGCTTGTCAATTCCGAATGCCGCATTATAGCAGCGCGGTATCCTCCGCCCGCCCCCGGGCCCAAACACGAGCGCCGCCGTGAGGGAAAAGCATTTTTTTCTACCCGCGGAGGGGCGAAATGAGAAGGGGTCTTTTGCAATTCAGCCGGGGTATTGATCTTGCCTCGGATGGCTTCACGCAATCCAAAATGGATGCCCAGTTGTCAGCAAAAGCGGAGTATCGAAGCTCGGCGCCCTTCGAGCCACTCAAAAAGCCTTTCATTTCAACATGATAAAAGCTTGTAGGGCCGAGCTTGGTGCTTGGCGTCATGGCCTAAGGCTTGAAATGAGGTCCTCCCGATGGATTTCGTTTGCGCCACGCCTCGTCCCTTTAAATTTCTTAAAAAATATAGATATATAAAAATCAATATGAGATTAACAAAATTTAAAATTCTACTTGA
>JBGTRP010000522.1:0-5547 GCA_041940685.1 Acanthopleuribacteraceae bacterium | reverse complement strand
TATTACAAAAAGCATTCTTTGGGTTCTTTCTAATCCTAAGTATCTTCTTAAGAAGCAAAAACAAATACGTTTCTCTAGAAAAGTTAGTACCGAAGCCTTAATGAAAATGAATATTATTACTAATAAAATTCAATGAGTAGTGATTAAAATTTGAAAGCAGTGATACTTGCAGGTGGTCGTGGAACTAGGTTGGTTGAAGAAACAAAATCAAAACCAAAACCAATGATCAAAATAGGCGGAAAGCCAATTCTTTGGCATATTATGAAGATTTTTTCTCACTACAACATTAACGAATTCATTATTTGTTGTGGTTATAAACATGAAATAATCAAAGAATACTTTGAAAACATTTCAGAAAAATGGAGTGTTGAGGTTGTTGATACTGGCTTGGATACAATGACTGGGGGACGTATCAAACGGATTGAAAAATATCTCAACAACGAAAAATTTTTTCTGTTATACGGCGATGATTTAAAACCAGTAAATATAACAGAATTACTTAATTTTCACATAAAGAATAAGAAACTTGTTACAGTAACAGCTGCTCAACCACCTGGAAGATTTGGTATTCTTAAGCTTGAAGAACATAATGTTGTAGAAATGAGAGAAAAACCTCCAGGGGATGAAAACTGGATAAATGGTGGATATTATGTTTTAGAACCAGAAATTTTTAATTATATTTCAAAAGATTCAGATATTTGGGAAAGTGGGCCATTGAACAACGCGAAGGGGCTGGGACTCGACATCACCAGGGAAAGGTTGCGCCATATGTATGGTGAGGATGCCAGGCTGATTTTGGGAGACCGGCCTTCCGGCGGCTGTGTGGCTACCATTCACATGCCCTTCCATCCGGCTGGCGATTCCCGTTCGAACTCGGACCTTTCCGGCCTGGGGAATTAGCATGGCTGAATATGCGATTCTCATTGTCGATGACGAACCGCTGGCGCGCAAGCATATTCGCACCTTGTTGCGGGATAGGAGCGGCCTGGGGGTTGTCGGTGAATGTCGCAATGGCTTTGAGGCCGTGGACGCCATTCTGGAACTGCGTCCCGATTTGGTATTCCTAGACATTCAAATGCCGGATTTGGATGGTTTTGGCGTGATCGAGGCTGTTGGCGTTCATCAAATGCCCGCTATCGTGTTCGTCACCGCCCACGATGCGCATGCCGTGTCCGCCTTCGAAGTCAATGCTTTGGATTATTTGCTCAAACCCTTCTCCGACGAACGTTTTGAACTTGCCTTGGATAAAGCTTCGCGTTCCCTTGCCCAGCATCGTCTGGGCGCACTTGCAGGCGATTGGATGCGTTTGTTGGATTTCAACAGACATGCCCGCAGCATGCATGGGCCAGGGGAACGGTGGCCGCGGCGACTGCCGGTTCCGGGCCGCAAAAAGGTCGCCCTGGTGGAGGTGAGCGAGATCGATTGGATTGAAGCGGAGGGTCCCTATGTGGCGCTTCATTGTGGCGCCAAGACCCATTTGGTGCGAGATTCACTAAAACGCTTGGAAACTACTTTGAACCCCGCCCAATTTATGCGTATTCACCGTTCTACCATGGTGAATTTGGAGCGCATTGATGCTTTGGCCCCAAGCCCGAGCGGCGGGTTGGACATTCATCTGGCAAGCGGCGCCAGGCTTAAGGCGAGCCGTCCTTATCGGGAACGATTGCGTCGTCATTTGGGGCTTACATCCTGATGGAATCCCTATCTGCCTTTTTATTTAAAAAGAAAACATATTTTTTTGCGTCCATTTCCCAAACTCCCGTTTGAGCTAATGGGCAAGGCGGAAATGCCAACCCCAACGCTATTTTAAGGAGAGAGCCATGATCAGAACCAGTTCCGTGAGCTTTGAAGGAGATACCCGTTTTCACCTCGCGTTGAATGTCAGCGACGTACAAGCCTCCATCGCTTTTTATCGTCAGGTATTTGATCTAGAACCCATCAAACAGCGTCCCGGTTATGCCAAATTCGAGTCATCCCGACCCTCTCTCAATTTTACGCTCAACCAATCCCGCGCCGATTTGCCCGCGAGGGGGGCGCTCTCCCATATGGGGGTTCAGCTCAAGGACACGGGCCATTTGGAGCGCATCAAAAACCGCCTTCAGCAGTTGGGCCTGGTGGAAAAAAGCGAGGAAGGGGTAAGCTGCTGTTATGCTCTTCAAGATAAATTTTGGGTAACCGACCCGGATGGCAACGCGCTTGAATTTTTTGTGGTGTTGGCCGATGATGAACCCGTCGCCCAAGATTCCTGCGCTACTGGTTGTGCTTGTTGAAACCATGATCGAAACTACTGAATCCCTTTGGGACCAATTCGGCCGGAGGCTGCACCTCTTCATCCGCAAAAGGATTTCGGATGAAGAGGACGCCCTAGATATTCTTCAGGAGGCGTTTTTGCGTTTTCACTCCAGGCCCCCGGCCAAAACCGGCAACCTAGCCGCTTGGGTGTATACGGTGGTGCGCAATCTCATTCACGATTATTACCGCCAACGGAAAGGGCAACCGGAGTTTTGCGCCCGGGAACCCCTGGAACCCGAGCGTTTCGAGGTTCGCGAATCGGAGCAGGAGGTGGCTGGTTGGTTACGTGAGATGGTGGCGGAATTGCCGGAAAAATATGGACATGCGGTCGCGTTAGCGGATCTCGAAGGTCGCTCCATGCGCCAAATAGCCGAGCGCTTCGAGCTTTCGCTATCCGGCGCCAAATCCCGAGTTCAACGCGGGCGCGCCATGCTGCAAAGGCAACTTTCCGATTGTTGTGCCTTTTATTTCGATCACCGGGGCCGTGTCGAATCCTGGCTTCCAAGGCAGAAGAAGGGGCCCACGGGCGGTCCGGAACCATGCGGCTGTCGTTAAGCCGCTCCTTGAAATTCATACTTCTGCAGCCCCGGTTTTTCGCGCTACCTTTTCCTCTTTTATGGGTTTTGCTGGCCAAATAGAACACCGAACCCGCGAGTTTTCATGAATTTTTGGCCGAGTTTTCGTACAATAAGGCTTGAAGGGGCCGTTAGGGCGGTGACCCATCGTCCGAATTCGGCTTGTGATTGGGTAATGGGAACTCGAATTCAAAATCATGAAAGAGGTTTTGTATGTTTCGACGCATTCTTTTGTTTCTTTTGACCAACTTCCTGGTGGTCATCACCCTCGGAATCCTCTTAAATTTGATTCTGCCCATGTTGGGAATTCAAGTTCGGGGTTCCACGGGCCTGGCCATTTTCTGCGGGATCTTCGGTATGGGCGGCGCCATGATCTCCCTCCTGATCAGCCGCTGGATCGCCAAACGAGCCTATCATATTCAGTTGGTGGGGCCGGGCGATCCGCTTTATCAAATGGTGGAGAAGCTGGCCCGGCACGCCAACATTCCCACACCTGAGGTGGGGGTATATCCCTCTCCGGAGGTCAACGCCTTTGCAACCGGGTACTCGAAAAACGCTTCCCTCGTTGCTTTTTCCGAGGGCATTTTGCATCAAATGGACCGTCGTGAAATCGAGGCGGTCGCGGCCCATGAGGTGTCCCACATCGCCAATGGCGATATGGTGACCCTTGCCTTGCTTACGGGCGTCGCCAATGCCTTCGTCATGTTTTTCGCCCGCGCCATTGCCTCCGTGATCGACCAGTTCCTCAGTGACGAGGAAGGTGGCGGTTTGGGCTTTTTTGCCTATTTCATCGTGGTCATTCTGCTGGAATCCGTGTTCATGATGCTGGCATATATTCCTATCGCGGCCTTTTCGCGCTACCGGGAGTATCGGGCAGACGCGGGCAGCGCCGAGCTCACCAGCAGAGAAGCCATGATCGATGCGCTACGGCGGATTCACCAACAAACTCAAACCGTCAAAGGTGAATCGACCACCTTTGCCATGGCCAAGATCAGTTCCTCCAAGCGGGCCTCGCTTTGGGCCACCCACCCTCCCCTGGAGATGCGTATTCGACGTCTTCAGGGTGTTTAATTCACCTCTTTACCAGTTCCTCTAGCCGCCTTGGCCATTGAAAATTTTCAATGAGTGGTGTTCAACGTCTAGGCGGCAGGTTCCGGGAACAGAGCCTAGATGCGGATAGGCCAGGGATTCCTATTCGCATCGGGCATCTGGAATCTCGCCAGAGGGGACGCTGACAGCCCATGTTTCGGTTTCACCGGATCGCCACAGGCGGCCCGCTAGAGTGTTCGGCTAATAAGTAGGTGTGGTTTGTCGAAGCCTTCGCCGGTTCCCAACATTGAACCCAGCGATGTTTCCGCCTTTGTCGCGGCGCATTTCGATGTTCGGGGAATGGTGGAGCCTTTGGCGGGCTACGGGGACCTGAATTTCCTGGTTCGGTCGGAGTGCGGTTCGGATTTTGTTCTCAAAATCCATGTTGAGGACGGGGCGCCGCCAGCGCTCGATTTTCAAAACCAAATTCTTGAATTTCTGGCCCAGCGGGACCCGGGCCTTCAGGTTCCCAGGATTTTTCTCTCCACTCGCGGACGGCCCGTCGAAATCATTCACGACCGCGGGGGAGAAAGCTTTCCCGCGCGGCTGATCACGCTCTTGCCCGATCCCATTTTAGGAGAGCAGAGGTTTTCCTCTACTGAATTTTTTCAATCCTGGGGACGGCTACTGGGCCGTCTCGACCAAAGCTTGTGCCATTTTTCCCATCCCGCGATGAAACGGTTTCACGATTGGGACCTGCAACACGCCGCAATTTTTTCCGATCGCCTTGACGCCATTCAAAATCCGAATCAACGAGAAATGGTGGAATACTTTCTGGGCCTCTTTCGCTCTGAGGTCCTTCCTCGGCTTGGTCAACTGCGGAAGACACTTATTCATGGGGACGGAAACTCCCATAACCTATCCGTGGCAAAGAATTCGGGGAGACATGCTCGTGTCAGTGGAATCATCGACTTTGGTGACGCGGTGTTCTCCTGTACTTTTTTTGAGGCCGCGATCGGCGCCGCCTACGCGATTTTTGATGAACCGGACCCCTTCCAGGCATTGTTGCCCTTCCTAACCGGGTACCATCAGGCCCTTCCTCTTTTGGAAGTGGAAATCGATTTGTTGTTCTACGCCATCGCGGCGCGATTGTGCATGTCCGTTGTTCATTCAAGTCAGAAGTCCCGGGCAAACCCCCAAAATCGATACGCCCAGATTTCGGCGCGGTCGGCTTGGGCCGCGCTCGCCAAACTCAGGAACATTCACCCCCGTTGGGCCCAATACAGGATTCGGCATCACCTAGGTTTCGATCCCTTTCCCAGGGGCCTAGATCTTGTGAACCAACTAAAAATGAGAAAAGAATGGTTTTTTCCCGTGGTTGGAGAAGGGTTAAAAGGAGCTTCGGTTTTTGTTTTTGACCTCTCCGAGGGCGGCGAGGATGCGAAAGGGGAAAGAGATTGGAACGATGCCCCATCTATTGAACTCGATATATTTCAAAAAATGAAAAGCGTGGGCGCCGAAATTGGGCTCGGTCGCTACGGGGAAAATCGATCCTGCTATGTAAGCGAGCTTTTTCGGGATAAAGATCCATCTTGCTTAGAGCATTGTGAGTATCCTCTGTCCATTGCTCATTTCCATAAACCAAAAACCA
>JBGTRP010000521.1:0-5550 GCA_041940685.1 Acanthopleuribacteraceae bacterium | reverse complement strand
ATCCTGATCCTCATCATCGGAGCGGTCAAATCACTGATGATGGACTCGGCCGCGGGGTTGGGCTATCTGTTCTCATTAGAGGTAGAGCGGCTGGGCAACCCCAATCACTGGATCGCGGGGCTCACGCAGTCGGCCTGGTCCACGGGCGCGGGCTGGGGGTTGATGCTGGCCTACGCGGTGTACGCGCGCGACCAGGAGGATCCGGTCACCACACCCATGGCTACCGGTTTCGGCAACAACAGCATCGAGATGCTCGTGGCCTTGATGATCTTTCCCGCGCTATTCGCCATCATGGGCGCGGGTGCGGTGGATTATGTTTCGGGTACCAGTTGGAAGGGCGGCATCGCCTTTCAAGCCGTACCCATGATCTTCAAGGAAATGACCGGAGGCCCCATTCTGAACGTCCTCTTCTTTTTCGGGCTTGCTTCCGCGGCGCTCACCTCGCTGGTCGCCATGGTGGAGTTGAGCGCGCGTTTCTTCATGGATTTTCAATTGAGCCGCAAAACCGCCATGCTCATCACCCTGGGTCTATGCGTGGTGATCGGCACGCCCAGCGCACTATCCGACAAGGTCTTCGACAATCAGGATTTCGTCTGGGGCGTGGGGTTGATCATTTCCGGCTTGTTCCTGGCCTTTATGGTGATCCGCCACGGCATCGAAAAGTTTCGCGGCAACCTGCTCAACCGCAACGCCGGACGTGTCCGCGCCGGGAAATGGTTTCATATCGCCATGTACCTGGTAATTCTGGAAGGTCTGGTGCTGCTGGGTTGGTGGCTGTATTACGGCGGGAACCGGAGCCTGGCCATTTCTTGCCTGGTCCAGTGGGGAGTGGTGATCGGCTTGTTGATCGCCTTCCGCGATAAGCTGGCCAAACGCATGTTCCCCGAGGAATAACCGGGAAGTCAAATCCCCCTAATTTCCACCCGGCTGCTGTCGCGAGAGGTGCGCACCACTTGGACGCGGGCCCCCACACGCTCGGCGATTTCACGAATATGGGAGATGATGCCGATCTGACGGCCGGATGCCTGAAGCATGTCGAGAGTGGCCAAGGCCGCGTCCAGGGTTTGCGCATCCAGGGTGCCGAACCCCTCGTCGATAAACAGCGAGTCGATGCTTGTCCGTTGGGAAGAAAGGGTAGACAAGCCCAGGGCCAGCGCCAGAGAAACCAGGAAGCTTTCACCGCCGGACAGGCTTCGCGGTGACCGCACCTCATCGCCCATATGGCGGTCGATGACCTGAATCTCGAGATCGTGATGGGGTACCCGTTGCAGATGATAGCGCGGCTCCAGGTCGCGCATGTGGAAATTGGCGCGTTGGATGAGCGCATCCAAGGTCAGGCTCTGAGCGAGCTCGCGGAACTTTTTCCCATCGTGTGAGCCAATCAGGCCATGCATGACCTCCCAAAGATCCGTTTTCTTTTGCTGCGCCTCAACCTCGGGTAGGCGCGCCTCCGCCTCTCGGCGTTTTTCCTGATCCATCCGCAACGCCAGGCGTGTTTCATTGAGCCGTTGTTCCACCGCTTCCAAGGCGGCGCGCGCTTCAACCAAGCTTTGCGCCAACTCCTCCTCCGATTGTTCCGGCCGCCTCCCCTCCAAATGTTCTCGTGTCCGGGCGCGACGCTCTTCAAGGACGCTCCGCGCGTGGGCTCGGTCCGTTTCCGCCCGCTTTAATTCATCTTCGCTGTTTTGAATCCAATCTTCGCCGAACTCCAACCGCTGCCCCAAGATGGTTTCATCCCACCGTTTTTCTGCCAGCAGCCGCTTCAGCGCCCTTTCCGACTCGGCCCAACGTTCCTCGCATCGCTGTAGAGCCTCGCGCAAGCCGGCGATTTCCCGCACGAGCCCGGTGCGCTCGCGATCCGCGCGATCGCGGTTTTGACGCGCCCGCTCCAGCCCGGCTACTTTTTCCTTCAAATCATTTTTAAGCCGCGCCTCCACCTCGCCGACGGGCTGCCCCTCAAAATAGGAGGCGCGCTCTTCCACGATCTCGGCAAGCCTTATTTCCGCTTGTTCGAAGGCGGTCTTCCTGGGGGCCAGACCCTTCTCGCGCTCCTCGGCTTGGGCCAGGACCAAGGCCAAGTCCCTTTCCACGTCGCTCAATTCCTGACCCAATTGGTCACGGAGCTTTGCCTTTTCACCCCAAACACGGACCCGCTCCTTGGTTTCCGCGAGAAACGCGGCCGGCTCGGCTTCCAGGCTTTCAAATCCCCGATCCTGATAAATTTGGACCAACCCACGGCGAAAGGTCTCTCGGTCCGTTTCCGTCTGGCGCCACTGTTTCTCCAGTCCCTGGAGTCGGGCCCGGCCTTGGGTCAGGGAAAGTTCGATCCGGTTGAAGCCCCGTTCCAGCTCCGCCAACCGTTCCGAGGTTTCGCTCAAGAGTTCTTGGGCCGCTCCGTATTCCTCGCGGGCCCTTTCACGAGCATCGCGGGCTTCCTTAGCGCTTTCCCGCTCTTCCTGAAGCTTTTCTATCATCTCCTCCAATCGCGCGACCAATGGCGAACGGGGTAAGTGCAGGGAAACGCGTTCCGCTTCCTCGCGAGAGGCTTTCCAGCGGCCGTGTAGCTCGTTGGAGGATTGGTCGAGGCCGGCCATTTCCTCATCCAACTCCACGGCCCTGGCGGATTGGGCTTTCAAATGTTCCGCCACCATGGAACCAGCTTTCAGCAATAAGTCCCGCGCCTCGCGCAGTTCCCGTACGCGTAACTTTTGTTGGGTCACCATCTCGTTTTCGGAGTTTGTATCCCCACGATACGGGTGGCTGGTGGCGCCACAGAGCGGGCAAGGCTCCCCTTCCACCAGCAGTTCGTGGCGCCTCTCCCTGAAGGAGGCTCTCGATTCCGCCAGCCTCCGCGCATGCTCCGCCTCTGAAAGCCGGATCGCGTTCTCTTTCTGACGCGCTTCCACTCGCCCCTTTTCTTCCGTGGCCGCCGAAATTTCAAGTCCGCAACGGGTCCACGCGGCCATGGCCGCCGATTGCCGCGCGTTTAGATGCTCGAGCTCTTGAGCCAGTTTTTGCGCCTCATGCAGAACGCGGCCACCGGCTTCAAGCCGCTCCTCCCTCGTTTTCCAATCGCCCTTCTGTAGGAACTGGTGGCGTTCTCTTGCCTCCGAGAGTTTTTTTTGGGCCAATTCCTTCCCGTTCAGAGCCGCCTCTTGCAGGGCTTTGTGTTGCTCGGCGCGGTCGGCGTTGTTTTTTAGTTGTTTGCGCTCTACCTCCAGTTCCAGGGAGAGTCCCGAACGCCGCTCGATCAGCTCCAAAAACCGCACCAACTCGGCTTCCCAAGCCCGCCAGTCCTGGGCCAGGGCGCCATCATGGGCATGTCCTTCCTTCCAATCATCGATTTCCCGGCTTCGGTCCTCAATCTCCCGAAAGCGCCTTTCCAAGCTTTCATGGCGTCTTTTGGTTTGTTCCGCTTCTTTCCTGGCTTGCTCCCATTCGACTTGGGCCGCGTCCCTTTGAGCGCTCTTTTCCTCGATCGCCCCGTCCAAAACAGCGGCTTTTGCGAGTAGCGGATGGGCCGCATCCCACTGATTCCTCGAGGAATTTTCCGCGGCCGCCGCTTCGGCAAGCAGGGCTTCGCCTTGTTTCAAACGCGCTTCCGCTTCCCTATCGCGGGATTCACATTCCTTTAGTTTTTCGCCGCCTTGACCAACCTCCTCGCGCAAGCCCTCGCATTCCGCCAGGGGCGCGGCGAGCTTTTGCGCCGCCTCTACTTCTTCAAGCAGTTCGCGCTTTTCGCCCAAGTCTCGCCAGATTTCCTCCTGATTGGCGAGGGCTTGCTCGGCTTCGGTTTCGGATGTTTTTAATTTCTGTAGGGTAGCGTTCCAACGCAGATCGAGCTGTATTTGCTCGATGCGCCATGTCAGGGCGCACACCACCATTTCGCTCTCTTCCTCTTTTTCCCGTAGCCCCGCCAAGGCTTCCGGCGGGAGTGGCGCAAGTGTTTCCAGCCCTTGCCGCAAATGTTCCAACCGGGTCGTGGCTTCCCGATAAGCCCGGTGGGCAGCCTTGGAGAGGGAGGAGTAGATGGCTGTACCGGTCATGCGCTCAAGCAGCTCAGAGCGCTGCCCGGAATCGGCCTTCAAGAAGGCCGCGAACTCGCCCTGGGCCAGCAAAACCGACCGGCAAAACTGCTCAAAATCGAGGCCCAGCCGCTCCTGAATTTTGCTCAAGGTCTCGGTTTTCCGGGTGTCGGATAAATCCGCGCCCGAATCCAGGTTGGTGAGCGCCATGGATTGTGGTTGCAGCTTTCCATTGATGCGCCCACGCGCGCGCCTCACACGCCAACAGGCGCGGTAACGCCCGCCGTCAATGCCGAGAAAATCCACCTCGGCAAACCCCGCGGCATGGCCGCGGCGCAACAGGTTGCGCACATCCCCACTGAAAAGCGCATTGCCGGTTTCTTCCCCGGACTCGCTTACGCGGGCGCCCCGCCCGCCAGCCAGCCGAGGCACCTTATCAAAAAGCGCGAGACAGATACAGTCGAGCAGGGTTGTTTTCCCCGCGCCCGTGGGTCCGATGATGGCGAAGAGTCCGGCGCGTCCCAGGGGCTCGCCCTCCAGGTCCACCTCGAAAGGGCCCGCCAGGCTGGCGATGTTGCGGCCGCGAATGGCGAGAATTTTCAAGACGTCTCCTGGCTGACGGTTTCCACCAATTCATGGAAAAGCTCCAGCAACGGTTTGGGCGGGTCCCCCTCAAATTGGCGTCGGTAACAATTGGCGAACACATCCTCCACGGAAAGGTCTTCCAGCCTGGGAAACCGCTCGCGCTCGGCGGGATTGAAACGCTCATCGGGATAGGATGCGGTAATTTTAAGGAGACGGGCCGCCTTATCCCGGGTGGCGTCTTCAATTTTGCGGCGCAGGCCCGGGGCCGGCTTGCGCAGTACGACTCGAACCTCGAGAAAGGGCCGTTCCTCCCAGGGAACGCCTTTTGTCAAGGGCTCCAATTGAGCCAAATTGCGCAGCATCGCCCTTGGTTCCGCGGGAGGCGTCCGGATGATTTCCACCGTGCGCGGCACGGCCAGGCTACGCACGGATTTCAGCTTGCCGCCATCCAGGTCAAGGAGCGTCACCTGATGCTCGTAAGCGGCCTCTCCCAGAGAAAGGGGCAGCGGCGAACCGGAATAGCGGACCCACTCACGATCGCCCACCTTTTGAGGACAATGCAAATGGCCCAGCGCCACATAATCTACAAAATCCGGGAAAAGTCCGACCGGAAGCGCATGCTGGTTGCCGCCCAAAACCTTGCGTTCACTGAGCTCCGAAAGGCGGGAGCCGGTCATGTAACAATGGCCCGTGGCCAGGATCGCTTGCCCGGCCGCGCGTTTGGCCCGCACTCTTTCCAACAGATCTCGGTAAAGCAGGCGCACGCCCTCGACCAAATTGTCCCGGCCTTCCCGTTCGTCCAACAGGGGCAGGTCTCCAATCCGGATGTAGGGCATGGCCGCACACCAGGCCTCGATGCCGCCGTCCTTGTTGAAGAGCGGCAAAACCATTCGCTCCCAATCCACAAGGCCCCTCGCCTTGCGGGGAATATCCCCCACCA
>JBGTRP010000520.1:0-5550 GCA_041940685.1 Acanthopleuribacteraceae bacterium | reverse complement strand
AGTACCGGCTGGTTTTACCCCACGCGGAACGGCCGCATCGTTCCCAATCGCCCCTGTTTTTCCAAGACGAGAAGCGCACGTTCATGATCGTGCCGCGGGGCGGATACGTGGGCGGCGTAGAGACGCCGGGCGAACTCACCTTCAGGATCGAGATGGCCCCGCTCGAGCTCCCCGACATCACGACGGGTCTGATTGCGGGATTCGTGAACAACACGAAAGCCTCGGCGCCTTCCCAGGCCGAACGGTCCGATAGATCTACACCGGCCATTGGAGTCATCGCCGCCAACCGGGGCCGTGGAACCGATACCATCGGCGCCAAATTGGGCGGCATTTTGCAGCCCGCTCCGGCCATTGCCCAAGCCTATTTTCCCAAACATTGGGAAGCCAAATTCTTCCGCTTTGACAATCACTACCATCCCTATGTCCCGCTTCTGATGGAGCAACTGTTCCGGCACGGCGTCGACGGCTTGCTAAAACCCGACCCGGAGAAGGAGCCGCAACGCGGCGACCTTCTGAGAACCCTTCACCGCCAAATGCTGCTGAAGGTCTTTTTCTGGGCCGAGTACCAGCCCAACCAGGATGTGGTGGACAATGTGCTGAACGTCACCCATCCACTGCAATTGTTGGGAACCCAACCCCTGGAAGAGTTCGACTTCTCCTATGGCGGCGCCTATTCCGTCTACAACTGGGAGCTGTTCTTTCACGCGCCGCTGATGTTGGCCACGCGTCTGAGCCAGAGCCAGCGTTTTGCCGAGGCGCAACGCTGGTTCCACTACATCTTCGATCCCAGCTACAGACCCCATGACCCGGCAATGGAGCCATGGCCCAAGCGCGTGTGGCAAATCAGGCCCTTCTTTGAGCATGGCGCGGGCAAATCCATTCAGCGGGCGATGCTATTGCTGAAATCGAGCGGCTTGAGCAAGCTGCAGAAGGACGAGCGCAAGCAACTGGTCGATCAGATCGAGGCCTGGCGCAAGAACCCCTTCAATCCCCATCTTTTGGCGTGCATGCGCCCGGAAGCCTATATGAAGGCGGTGGTCATGGCCTACCTGGACAACTTGATCGCCTGGGCCGATCATCTGTTCCGCCAGGACAGCATGGAATCCATCAACGAGGCCACCCAACTGTACATACTTGCCGCGGAAATCCTGGGGGAACGGCCCTTGGAAGTGCCCGCCCATGAGGGCGCGCGCCGGACCATCGATGGCCAAGAGGTGCGCACTTTCAACGATCTGCGCGGCCATTTGGATGCCTTTTCCAATGTGCTCGTGGAGTTGGAGACCCTCATCGACCCCGTGCAAACCGGGTCCGGAAGCGGCGGCGGCATTGCCGCTCTGCTGGGGCCCCAGAACTTCGCGGCCAATCCCGGTGGGGATGGCGGAGGCGGGGGCATGGCCCTGGACCTGCCCCTTGCCGCGCCCACCCTGGATCCTCCCGACGACAATCCGGGGGTGAAGGATTTGCCGCTCGCGGTTCCCATCCCAGCCATCCTCGGTCCAACCCTTTTCTTCTGTATCCCCAAGAACGACAAGTTATTGGGTTATTGGGACAAGGTGGAAGACCGTCTCTTCAAGATCAGGCATTGCATGAACATCGAGGGCGTCACGCGCCAGTTGCCGCTGTTTCAGCCGCCCATCGATCCCGCCCTGTTGGTGAAGGCCACGGCCGCGGGCGCCGATATCGGCGAAGCGCTCGCCGATCTCAACGCGCCGATGCCCCATTACCGTTTCCAGGTTCTGGCGCGCAAGGCGGGTGAACTCATCAGCGAGGTCAAGGGCCTGGGCGCCGCGTTGCTCTCCAACCTTGAAAAGAGAGACGCGGAGGCTCTTGCCCTCCTGCGCGCAACCCATGAGACGCGCTTGCTGGAAAGCATACGCGCGGTCAAGGAAGGCCATATCGAGGAGGCCGAGGCCAATCAAACCGCGCTCCGGGAGAGCCGCGGAACCCTCGAATTGCGCCATGAGTACTACAGCGGGCGTCCCAGGACCAACGCCAAGGAAGAGGAACACCTGCAAAAACTGGAAAAAGCCCACGAGGCCCAAATCGCGAGCCAGGTGATCGAGGTGATTCGCGGTGTGCTCGCGGCCCTACCGAACTTCGATATCGGTATTGCCGGCATCAGCAGCCCGGTGGTCAAAGCATCCTGGGGCGGTTCGAACCTGGCTTCCATTCTGGACGCGGCCAGCCGCGGCGCCACCATCGCCTCCACCATCTACAGCTACCAGGGCAACCGGGCCTCGATTGAGGGCGGTTTTGACCGCCGCGAGGATGATTGGCGCTTCCAGGCCGAGTCCGCCCAAAAGGAATTGGCCCAGGTGGACAAGCAAATCGCGGCCTCGGAAATCCGCGTCGCTATCGCGCAAAAAGATCTGCAAAGCCATGAGAAGCAGGTCGAAAACGCCGATGAGATGGAGGCCTACCTGAACGATAAGTACACCCGGCCGGAGCTCTACGATTGGATGGCGAGTCAAATCACCGACGTCTATTTCCAGAGCTATCAAATGGCCTACGATTTGGCCAAACAGGCTGAACACGCCTTCCGACATGAACTGGGCGTGGAGGATAGCAATTTCATTCAGTTCGGCTACTGGGACAGTCTCAAAAAGGGTCTGTTCGCGGGCGAGAAACTCCAGCGGGATCTGCAACGCATGGAAGTGGCCTATCTCGAACAGAACCGGCGTGAGTACGAAATGAACCAGACCTTCTCGCTGGCGATGCTCGATTCGGCCTCGTTGCTGCAACTGCGGCAAACCGGAACCTGTGAATTCGACCTGCCGGAATTGGCCTTCGATATCAGCTATCCCGGCCACTATATGCGCCGCATCAAGTCGGTCAGCATTTCCATTCCCTGCGTGACCGGGCCCTATACCAACATCAGCGCAAGGCTCAGCCTGGTCAGGAATCGGGTGCGCGTGGATGGCGGCTCCCAGGGCGATTACGCCTACACGGGACTGGACGATCCCCACTTCCGCCACGATCTGATCGGGTCCCAATCCATTTCCCTCAGCGGTGGGCAAAACGATAGCGGGCTCTTCGAGCTCAATCACGGGGATGAGCGGTACCTGCCCTTCGAGCGGGCCGGGGCGATCAGCACCTGGCGGCTCTCCTTGCCCGAATCCTTCCGAAACTTCGACTATGACACCATCTCCGATGTCCTGCTGCATATGAATTACACGGCGCGCGAGGGCGGAGACGCCTTGCGGACGACCGTACAAACGCATATCGAGGACCATATCAACGCCTGGCTCGACGAGTTGGCCGAACAGGAACAAGGACTGGCGCGTTTCCTCAGCCTGAAACAGGAGATGCCGGGCGAACTGCACCGCCTGTTATTCCCGGCTCAAGGGCAGACTCAAGAAGTGGCTTTGCCGTTCGACCGGCGCCATTTCCCCTTCTTCTTGCGGGGCCATGGGCTCCAGGTGACGGGCGCGTCCCTCTACCTGAAGGCCAGGGACGGGATGTCGATCGATGCCACGGGCGTCAGCTTGATGTTCGACGGCGTCGAGGGCTCGCCGCTAACGCCGCTTCAGGATCTCGATGACTTGCTCGCCAGCGAGTTCGTTCTGGATCGAACCGTTCAGGACGATGGCTCCACCTGGCCGTTGGCCCTGACCTCAGGTACGCTGGACCCCGAATCCATCGAAGACATTTACCTATTGCTCTTCTACTCGGTTTCCACGGACTGACAACTTCGGGGCTGGTACGAACCAGCTCAGCTTGCTCGGGGCTTCATGGCATTCTTCCGCCGGATAAAGCGGGAGACTCAGCCATGAGGCCCTCCTTCCCTTGGATAAGGGTCGTGCTTCAACCTCTCTGGGCTTTGTCAGACGGACAAGAAAAGCAGGCCTGGCGCTGATCAGTGAATGTAGCCCAAGGCCCTTAACTGTGCTTCATCCTCCGGTGTCAGGGTTTGCTGAACCTCGGTAGGCGGCTTTTCTCCCATATGATTACCGAAATGCGTTCGAAGGAATTGACCGCGCCTTTGCCGCTGGTCTTGCAGAAAGAGCTGGTACTCTCTAAACATTTCTTTCCGAAGCTCGGTCCGGATTTGGGTGAGATTATAGCGCTCCAGAGGGTCATCCTTGAGGTTGTAAAGTTCCAGGGCAGGCTCGTTTTCACGATCTTGTGTAATGATGAGTTTCCAATGATCCTTTAGCACGGCGTACATTTCTGGGTTTTCAGATGCGCGGAACTCTTCGTCCATGGGATAGGCGAATCTGGTGGAGACGATGATGCGGTCGCTGTGTGGTTCCAGCAGGTTTTTCCCCTGAACAAGGTTCCGGTCAAAATTGATATCACAGTACGCGAGAATGGTTGGCAACAGGTCCACCAAATTGGCGGGCCTGTCAGACCTGGCCGGTGGAATGCGATCCTTGTGGTACATCAAAAGAGGGATGTGTATTTCCTCTTGGTAAACGGAGGCGCCATGACCGCGTTGGCCATGTTCTTCCATCGCTTCCCCGTGATCCGCCGTGATCAGGATCAGGGTGTTCTCGAGCAGGTCGAATGCCTCCAATTGGCCGACGAGCTGTTCCAGGGCACGATCGTTGGCAAATATTTCACGGTTATAAGCGTCTTCCTGCGAACCGGATCCGGTCAGGTGAGATGGGGTTTCGGGAGCATCGTAGGGCGTATGGGTATCCATGGTCTGGATATAGAGAAAAAACCGATCTTTTTTATGCCTGTCGATCCAAGGAACAATAGATTGGTTTAGGGTCTTGGCCCTTACTTTCCTGCCCTTGTTGCTTTCGGAAGGTTTAAGGAAAGCATTGGGTGTGAAGGTCGTATCAAAACCCTGGTGGAGGTTGGAGAGGGATGCGCTGAGCGGATTGGCGCTGAACTGGGCCGTGTGATAACCCTCCCGTTGAAAATACTCGGGCAGGGTTTGGACCGAATCCGGCATGGCGTCTGAATAGCTATAGGCGCCCACCCCATGGGTTTGGGGATAGAGTGAGGTGAGCAAGGAGGCCACCGAGGGTTTTGTCCAGGATGAAGTGGCATAGGCCTGGTCGAAAACAAGCCCCTGGGAACTCGGAAGGTGGCCAAGACGGTTAAGACGATTAACACGAGCAACACGAAATGGTGTCATTTTGTGCTGTTCCGACCCCCCTTCCTCACGCGCGCGTAGCCAGGATGACGTGAGTTCTAAACAAACTCCCTCAAATAAACAAAAATCAGATTTTTTGATTTTTGCGTTTTTGCGTTTTTTGTGGGGTTTTGGACCCCGGGACCACCCCAGAAAGCGAGATCTCGCAAAAACCTGCACAAATCTGGGTATAAACGTCCAAATTCGTCTTACAGACGCCGGAAAATCGAAGAATATGTAGAAATATAGGGAATCCTGACCCCATAAATGTCAAAATTTCGACATGCTCCGAATTTCCGAGTTCTTTGTGTTTTGACGATTACAAGTAAAATAAAATCCTGGACCCACTCAAAAAGACGCGCCTCGAAAAGTCCATATCGAAGAAATGAGTTTTATCCAAAACGGCTGACAAAAACATTTTCCCATCGCACTTTATCTTCCAAAACTTGCCAAACACGTCAATT
>JBGTRP010000519.1:0-5559 GCA_041940685.1 Acanthopleuribacteraceae bacterium | reverse complement strand
TTGCGCGATGCGTTTTTTGCCGCGCTTCCCCATTGCGAATTGCACAACCTCTACGGTCCCACCGAGGCCGCGGTGGATGTCTCCGCTTACCATTGCCGGCCCGGTAACAGGGAGCCCCAGGTTCCCATCGGCGCGCCCATCGACAATCTGAGGTTGTATGTTCTGGATGATTTTGGTCAGTCCGCGCCCATGGGCGTGCCAGGTGAGCTTTTCATCGGCGGTGCGGGCCTGGCCCTCGGCTACTGGAGAAAGCCGCATCTGACCGCGGCCGCCTTTGTGCCCAATCCCTTCGCTACCGGGAGCGGGGAAGCGGCCTCCGCGCACGGGCCGGGTTCACGGCTGTACAAAACCGGCGACCTCACCCGCTTCATGGACGGCGACTCCCCGGACCAGCTTCACTTTTTGGGCCGCCTGGACCATCAGATCAAGCTGCGTGGGTTCCGCGTCGAGCTCGGCGAGATAGAGGCCGCATTGGAGACCCACCCCGGCATTGAAAAGGCTGCCGTGCTGCTCAGCGAGGATAAATCACGGTTACTGGCCTGGTACCTGCCCACCGAGGGCGCCAACGATTCCCAACCGCTGGAGACAGGGTCCTTGCGGCGTTTTCTTGAACGCAGTTTACCCGATTACATGGCGCCCGCCTTCTATACCGAGTTGAAACAAATCCCCCTGACCAGCAGTGGTAAGCTCGACCGCCGCGCCCTGCTGCAGCTCGCCTCCGCGCCCGGGCGGGCCGGGGACGGAGCGCCCGTGTTCCAATCGCCCGCGCAGGCCCTGGTCGCCACGATTTGGGAAGAAGTATTGGAACTGGAGAATATCGGGCCCGATGATCATTTCTTCGACTTGGGGGGGCACTCGCTCTTGGCGACCCAGGTGATCTCCCGGGTGCGGGAAACCTTCGCGGCCGACATCGCCCAGCGCGTGCTTTTCCAGGCGCCGCTGTTGCGAGATTTTGCCGCCCGGATCGAGGCGGAAAGGATTCACAAACGCCGGGTAGTCCCGCCAAGACTTGAACCCGTTTCCAACCGGGAACGGCTGCCACTATCCCACGCGCAGGAACGTTTGTGGTTCCTGCTGCAATTGGAAGAGACCGGAAGCGCTTATCACGTGCCGGCGGCCCTGCGCCTCTCGGGTCCCCTGAACGTTGCCGCCCTGGAATTCTCCCTCAATCAGATTCTTCGACGGCACGAGGCGCTACGCACGACCTTCCGCACGCATCGGGGACGCCCCTATCAGGCCATCCATTCCTTCCAGCCGCGAAACCTTTCCGTCGCCGAACTACCAAGGACAAAACCGCATATATCGGGCCAAGCTTCCGAACGGTTGGAGGAAGCGCTGACCCGCGTGTTCACCGGCGAACTGTTCGACTTGGAACGGGGCCCCTTGCTACGGGCCTTGCTGCTGCGCAACGCCAACGACAAACACCTGCTGTTGGTGAACATGCATCACCTGATCTCGGATGGCTGGTCCCTGGGAATTTTTATTCAAGAGTGGGCCACCTGTTATGAGCGGGAGGCGCTGGGCGCCGGGCGGGCGAAGCCCCCCTTACCGGAACTACCCATCCAATACGCCGATTTCGCGTACTGGCAAAGAACCTGGTTGTCGGGTGAGGCGCTCGCCGATCAGTTGGCCTATTGGAAACAACAACTGGCGGGCGCCCCGCTGCGCCTGGAGCTACCCACGGACAAGCCCTACCCCGCGCGGCGGAGGTACACGGGCGGCGCCGTGGGGTTTACCTTGGACGGGGCCCAATTGGCGCGTTTGAAGGCCTTGGGCCGCGAATCCGGCAGCACCCTTTTCATGAGCTTGCTGACGGTCTACCAGTTGCTGATGTGCCGCTACAGCCAACAGGAGGACGTAGTGGTGGGCACCCCCATCGCCAACCGTCACTACAAGGAAATCGAACCCTTGATCGGTTTTTTCATCAACACCCTGGCCTTGCGGCTGAGGCTTGACGATGAGGGCGGAGACAACGCGCCGCCAAGCTATCGCGAGCTGTTAGGGCGCGTCCGCCATGCTGCCCTGGACGCCTACGCCCACCAAGATCTTCCCTTCGAAAAATTGATTGAGGAGTTGAGGCCTCAACGCAGCCTGATCCACGCGCCGCTATTTCAGGTAATGTTCATCCTGCAGAACGCGCCGCGCACGCGCTTCGAGGCGCCCGGCATGACCATCGCCGGGATTCAGCGCAAAAATAACAGCGCCAAGCTCGATCTCATCCTCACGGCCACGGAGGTGGCGCCGGGCCTCGTGGCTACCTTGGAATACAGCGACGAAATATTCGAGCGGCGTACCGCGGAACGCCTGGCCCGCCATTTCCAAAACCTGTTGGAAGCGGTTCTGGCTCAGCCCGACAGCCCCGTGTCCCGGCTGTCTCCGCTGGACGCTGCCGAACGAGAGCGATTGTTGCTCGATTTCAACGATACGGATGCGGAACTGGGCGGTTGGGATTCGGTGGCGGCCGCATTCGAGCGCCAAGCGGCGCGAACGCCGGACGCGGTGGCGCTCGTTTCCGGCGACCGCGCATGGAGCTTTGCCCTGCTGAAACGATTTGCGGATCAGATCGCGCGGAAATTGATCCGGCGGGGCGTGGGCCTGGAGCGTTTCGTAGGGGTTCACATCGAACGGTCTCCTGAGTTGATCGCCGCCCTGCTGGGCGTCTTCAAGGCCGGCGGCGCCTACGTGCCCATGAGTCCGAACTTACCGTCGGAGCGCCTGCGCTACATCGCCGATGACATGGGCCTGGAAGTTATGGTAACCGGGATTTCGAAAGCGCCGCCGCCCGCCCAGGCAGAAAAATCACTTCTGGCCGCTTTCGATCCCAAAGCCTCCGAGGCGGCGCCGCCCCTTCCAAGCGTTTCACCCGAGAATTTGGCCTACGTCATCCATACTTCCGGTTCCTCGGGCAGACCCAAGGGCGTCGCCGCCACCTACCGCGGCCTTGTCAACCGGTTCTCCTGGATGTGGAAGACCCATCCCTTCGCAGCACAGGAGCGATGCTGCCAAAAAACCTCCCTGAGTTTCGTGGACTCGGTTTGGGAAATTTTTGGACCCCTGCTGGCGGGGATTCCCTCGGTAATCGTTTCCGATCGGGATGTGCGGGACGTGGCGGCGTTCAAAGGAGAGCTCGCACGGCAACGGGTGACCCGTATCTCCCTGGTCCCGTCCTTGCTGCACCTGGTGCTGGAGCACGAATCGGATGCCGGGCTCGATGCGCTCCGGTTCTGGATTACCAGCGGCGAGGTTCTCACCGCCGACCTCTACCATCGGTTCCGGAAACGGTTCGAACGGGCCGTGTTGCTCAACCTCTACGGCTCTTCGGAGGTCGCCGGCGACGTGACCGGGCATGTCGGGACTGGAAGAGAACCGCTGGCCACCATTCCTCTCGGCAAGCCCATCGCCAATACCCGGATATACCTATTGGATCGCTACCTGGAAACGGTTCCCTTGGGCGTGGTGGGTGAGATCTTCGTGGGCGGACCCCATCTCGCCCGAGGCTATCTGGGCCGGCCGGACCTGACCGCGGCCTCCTTCCCGCCGCATCCGTTTCTGGCGGGCCGGCGGCTGTACCGTAGCGGCGATTTGGCCCGCTATCTTCCTGATGGCCGCCTTGTCTTTCAAGGCAGGGCCGACAGCCAACTCAAGCTGCGCGGGTTCCGTGTCGAGGCCGGCGAGGTGGAAACCGCGCTGAACCAAATGCCGGAAATCCGCCAGTCGGCGGTCGCGCTTGAAGGGAACAGCCTGGTGGCTTTCCTCGTCATGAGAGGCGCGAACCCTCTGAATCGGGAAGAAATCCGCGAGCGGTTATTGCGCGTCCTGCCCGAATACATGGCGCCCTCGAAATGGGCCGTGTTGCCGGAATTGCCATTGACCGCCAGCGGGAAAATCGACCGCCGCCGCTTGCCCACGCCCGATGATCTTCCGCCTCTGGACGAGGGGGTCGAGCATCCGCCTACGAATCAGAACGAAACCCTCTTGGCAGATATGTGGTGCGAGGTTCTGGGCCTCAAACGGGTGGGGATCCGCGATAGTTTCTTCGATCTCGGCGGACATTCGCTCATGGCCACGCGGTTCATTTCCCGCGTCCGCGAGAGTTTCGGCGTAGAACTGCCACTACGGCAAATTTTCGAGACCCCGACCATTCAGGGCCTCGCGGCCCAGGTGGAGAAATTGAGAAGGGTCAACCGCGGTTTGGTTTTGGAACCGATCACGACCGTTTCCCGCTCGAATCCCCTGCCGCTCTCCTACTTTCAGCAGAGATTGTGGATGACCCATCAAATGAATCCCGGCGGCACCGCATACCATTTGCGTTTCCCCGTGAAGTTGCAGGGCCGCTTGGATGGGTTGGTGCTTGAAACCGCGCTGGAAATGGTGATCCAAAGGCATGAGGCGTTGCGAACCGTATTTCCGCAACGGGAGGGCCGGCCGGTACAGGTGGTTCATCCCGCCAGGCGGCAAACCTTGCCCACGGTGGACTTGGCCGGATTGGCCGATCGCGAGGCGCGGGCGCGGGCATTGCTGGATGCCTGCATGAACCAACCGTTCGACCTGCAAGCCGGGCCACTGCTGAAAACGCGGCTCTTGCGTCTTGATGCGGATCATCATTGGATGCTGTTATGGGTTCATCATATCGTCTTCGACGCCTGGTCATTGGGAATCCTGGTAGGCGAAATCTCCTCGCTGTACCAGTCCTGCCGCGAGGGAAGGCTCCCGTCCTTGAAACCGCTTCCCATTCAATACGGCGACTTTTCGGCCTGGCAGCAGGCGACCCTTCGCGGCGATTCGCTCACGGCCCTGCTGGCGTTTTGGAAGGAACATTTGCGGGGACTCCGCGGCGGGTTGCGGCTACCGGCCGACTCTCCGCGCCCCAGTCAACCCTCCGCGCGCGGGGCCCGGCTGGAGTTCAGCGTACCGCCCGAATTGAGCGCAAAGCTCAGACAATTGAGCCGGGAACGGAATGTCACCCTCTATGTCACGCTGCTGAGCGCGTTCCATGTCTTTCTGCACCTGTACTCGGGGCAAACGGATATCGTGCTGGGCACGCCCATTACGGGTCGCCGCCAGGTCCATACCGAGCGCCTGCTCGGACTCTTCGTCAATGTGTTGATGCCCAGGATACGGCTGACGGGGAACCCCGATTTTAACGAGATCCTGCGCCGCGTTCACGAGGTAGTCCTGGACGCCCACGACCACCAGGATCTGCCGCTAGAGCTGTTGCTGAAGGAGCTCGCGGTGGAAAGACACGGCAAACCCGCGCCTTGGTCCCGGATCGGTTTTGATTTCCACAATGTGCCGCGTTCCGACCTTCACATGGGCGGCCTGCAATTTCAATTGCTGGGCGTGGAGGCGGTGGAGGCCAAGGGGGATCTCATTCTCTTCATGCGCGAGCAGGGCGGTTCTCTCTCAGGACTTTTCGAGTACGCTACCGATCTGTACCAGGCAGCCAGCATCGAGGCCATGGCGCAACATTTCCTCTCGCTGCTGGAAACCCTGGCTGCTGAACCGGGCGCCACCCTCGACCGCATGGCCGAGCTTCCCGGCAAGCCCGTCTCCCTCCGG
>JBGTRP010000518.1:0-5560 GCA_041940685.1 Acanthopleuribacteraceae bacterium | reverse complement strand
CGCCGGTGCGGTAGAGCCGGCCTCCCGGCGACGCGCCGAACGGATCGGGGATGAATTGGGGCGCGGTCCATTCCGGACGCTGGGCATAACCCCGCGCCAGACCCTTGCCGCCCAGGCAAAGCTCGCCTGCCGCGCCTCGTGGCGCGAGCCGGCCATGGCGGTTCAGCACGTGGGCGCGGGTCTGCGCGATGGGCCTTCCGATCGGGGGCGCGAGCCCCTCGGTGCGGGGAAGCCGCGCGCAAGTGGAGTAGGTGGTGTCCTCGGATGGGCCGTAGAGGTTGTAGACCGACTCGATGCCTTCCTGGCCGTAGAGCCTTGTGACGAGGTCGGCATGCAGGGGCTCGCCCGCCAGGTTGACCGCGCGGACCGAGGGCGGCAGCGGGCCCAAGGCCAGAAGTTCGCTCATGGCAGAGGGCACCGTGTTGATCAGGGTTACCCTGTCGCGCGCCTCCAGTTCGGGCAGGCTCAGCGCGTCCTCGGCCAGCAGCACCGCGCCGCCCCAGCTCAGGGCTCCGAAGATCTCGAAGACCGATAGATCGAAACAAACCGAGGTGGAGGCCAGCATGCCCGACCGGTGGGGCTCGGGCCAGACGCCCGCGGCCCAACGCAACAGGGCGGTCACGGACTCATGACGGATGGCCACGCCCTTGGGCGTTCCCGTGGAACCGGAGGTGTAGATCACATGGGACAAACCCTCGGGCGGCGTTTCGGGCAAGGTTTCGCCCCGATCGACGTCCCGCGCCTCGGCCTCCAAGCACGACGGCGTCAGGATCTCTGGACCGGAGCGCGGCATGCGGGCGCGCGCATCTTCGCTGGTCAGCACGAAAGAGGCGTGCTCCAGGGCGAGCGCCAAGCGCGCGGGGGGATGACCGGCATCCAACGGCACGTACGCGCCCCCGGCCTTGAGAATCGCCAACATGGCCGGGATCAGCTCGGGCCCGCGCGGCAGGCACAGGCCGACCAGGGTTTCGCGATGGACTCCCTTGCGGCGCAACGCCCAGGCCAGCCGGGTCGCGCGACGGTCCAAAGCCTCATAACTCAGGTGGGTAGTCCCGGCGACCAGCCCAATGGCGGCTGGATGGCGCCGCGCACGCGCTTCGAACAGACCATGCGCACTGCCCCGAACCGGAGCCTCGTCTCGACTCTCGTTCCACGCCGCCAGCAATAGATGCCGCTCCACCGCGCCGAGCGGGGAAAGCTGGGAAATGCGGGACTCAGGCCGCGCGGCCAGCGCCTCTAAAAGCGCGCGGTAGTGATGGGTCAGCGCCCGCATGGTGGTGGCGTGGAACAGGTTCCGGTTGTATTCCAGCGTCGCGGCCAGGCCCTCCTCCCTTTCTTCAAGGGCCAGGGTGAGATCGAACTTTGAGCCAACCCGCGGCAGGGACAGGCTCCGGGCGGTCAGGCCGGGCAGGGAGAGATCCGCCCCCGGCGCGTTTTGCAGGATGAACATCACCTGGAACAGCGGGCCATGGCTCAGGTCCCGGTCGGGGTTGAGGACCTCTACCAGTTTTTCAAAGGCCAAATCCTGATGGGCATAGGCTTCCAATGTCGTCGCGCTTACCTGATGCAAGAGCTCGGTGAAACGGGGGTCGCCTCCCAGGTCGGCGCGCAGCACCAGCGTGTTCACGAAGAATCCGATCAGCCCCTCGATCTCCTTGCGGTTGCGGTTGGCAATGGGCGTGCCCACCAAAATATCTTGCTGACCGCTGTATTGGCCCAGCAGGATCTCGAAGCCCGCCAGCAGCGTCATGAACAGCGTCACCCGGTGGGCCCGGCTGAGATCGCGCAGGTCCCGCGTCAGCCCGGCATCCAGCCGGAAGGTCAGCGCGCCGCCCTCGTGGGTCTGCATGGCGGGCCTAGGAAAATCCGTGCTCAAGTTGAGTTGTTGCGGCGCGCCTTCCAGTTGCTTTTTCCAGTAGGCGATCTGGCGGGCAAACGATCCCCGCTCGGCCTGACGCCGTTGCCAAGCGGCGAAATCCGCGTATTGAAGCGCGGGTCCTTCCTGAGCCGGATGCGTCTCGCCCGAGATCCGGTTGCCGTAGTGCGCGCCGATCTCCCGAGCCAGGATCCCGGCGGACCAACCATCCGCCACAATATGGTGCATATTCACCAGAAGCAGATGTTCCTCGTCATTCAGGCGCGCCAGGACCGTGCGGAACAGGGGACCCTTTTCCAGATCGAATGCCCATTGCGCCTCGGCTTGGACCAGTTGCCTCACCAGGGCTTGCCGCGAGGAAAGCGGCATGCCGCGAAGATCCACCATCTTCAGGCCGGGCGGGTCTGCCTGAACCTGTGGAATCGGATGGCCATCCACCTCGCGGAACAGGGTGCGCAGCACCTCGTGCCCGCGCCCAACCGCGCGGACGCTCCAGGCCAGCGCGGCGCAATCGAGCCGGCCTTCCAGGCGCAGGGCGGTGGCGATGTTGTAGGCGGCACCGGTCTCTCCCAATCGGTGCAGGAACCACATGCGCTCCTGGGCGAAGGAGAGAACCCGAGTCGCGGGGTCTTGCCTTCGAACCATGGGCGTTGCGTCAGCGGCGGCGCTCTCGCGCACGCGTTCGGCCAGGCCGGCGATGGTGGGAGCGGAGAACAGGGCCCGCAGGGGAAGTTCGATATGAAAGGCTTCCCGCACCCGGGAAACCACCCGGGTGGCGATCAGGGAGTGGCCTCCCAGCTCGAAAAAACTCTCGTGTACGCCGACGCGAGGCAGTTGCAGCACCTCGGCCCAAATGGCGGCGAGCCGCGCCTCGACCGAATCGCGGGGAGGCGCGTAAGGGACCGAGCCGAGGGCGGCCGAGGGCCGGGGAAGCGCACGGTGGTCGAGCTTGCCGTTGGGGGTGAGCGGAAAGGCCGCGAGCGGGATAAAGACCGAGGGAATCATGTAATCGGGAAGCTTGCGGGCGAGCCACTCGCGCGGGTTTTCGACCGCCCGTCCATCTTCGGTTTGCAGATAGGCCACGAGCCGTTTCTGGCCCGCCTCGCCGCTGGCGAGGACCAGGGCCTTGTGGACCGCCTCATGTCCGGCCAGGACCGCCTCGATCTCACCCAGTTCGATGCGGAACCCGCGAATCTTGACCTGGGTGTCGATGCGGCCCTGAAATTCGATGTTGCCGTCGGAGAGGTAGCGAACAAGGTCGCCCGTGCCGTAAAGCCGTTCGCCCGGTCGATCGCTATAGGCATGGGGCAACCAACGCGCCGCGGTTAACCGTTTGCGCCGCCAATAGCCCCTGGCCAGGCCGGCGCCGCCCGTGTAGAGCTGCCCGAAAACGCCGCTCGGCACGGGCCGCAAGGAACGATCCAAGATGTACACGCTGGTATTTCCGATCGGACGGCCGATAGGAATCGAGGCCCAATCCCCTTCCGCTTCGCGCGGAAGCGGGAAACAACAGGTAAAGGTGGTGTTTTCCGTGGGTCCGTAACCATTGATGATGCGGACGCCGGGCAGTTCCGCGAGCGCGTAGCGCACATGCTTGACGGAAAGCGCCTCGCCGCCCGTGAGGATCTGTTTAAGCCCGGATAGGGCGGAAGGTTGCTCATCGAGAACTTTGTTGAAAAGAGAAGCGGTTAGCCAGAGGGTGTCGATGTAATGGCGCTGAATCGTTGCTTGCAGGACATCCGTGGCTGGCGCGCGTTCGGGAAACAGCACACAGCGGCCGCCATGCAGCAGGGCGCTCCACAACTCGAAGGTGGAGGCGTCGAAGGAGGTAGAGGCCAGGTGAAGCACCCGCATCGATTCGGACATACGGGCGTAGTGACCGCCGAAAATCAACCGCAGGATGCCGCGATGGGGGACCTGCACGCCTTTCGGCGCTCCGGTTGATCCGGATGTATACATGATGTAGGCGGTCATGGAGGTTGAGACGCGAATGGGGGTCACGGGCCGCGTCCTCGGGCGATTCGGTTCGTTTACAAGCTCTTCGACCAACTGAACCGAAATGGTGGAAGGGGGTACATGTTTTGCGAGCGCCGCCGTGGTGAGGAGAATTTCGGGTCGCGCATCTTCCAGCATAAATGCCAGGCGTTCCGGGGGATTGTTTTGATCGAGCGGAAGGTAGGCGGCCCCGGCCTTGAGGATTCCCAGAATGGCGGCGACCATTACATTCGACCGGTCTATTAACAAACCGACCCTCTTTTCGGGCCCGATTGGCAATGCGTGCAAATAGCGGGCAACCCGATTGGCGCGACTCTCGAGCTCGGCATAGCTTAGCTGCCGGCCTTCCATGGCCAGAGCAATGCGATCCGGGAAACGCTGGGCGCACGCTGAAAAAACCTCGTGGACGGTTTTGGATTCGAAGGGTTCACTCGGGGTTTGGCTCCATTGGGATAATAGGAGGCGGCGCTCCTCCGCATCGAGCAGTTCCAATTCCCCAACGCGCTGTTTGGGATTTTCCGCCAACGAGGTCATCAGGTTTTGGAAATGCGCCATCATGCGCGCGATCCTGTCCGGATCGAAAAGGTCGCGATTGTAAGTAGCGATCCCATGAATCCCATGGGCGCGTTCTTCCATGGAGATGGCCAGATCGAACTTGGCCGCGGAATGGGGCCGCTCCAGGTACCCGAGCCGGGCCCCGGGCGGTTGGGGCAAGGCTGCCGCATGGCGAAGCGCGAACACCACCTGGCAAAGCGGCGTGTGGCTCGTGACCCGCTCCGGCTGCAGCCGCTCCACCAAACTTTCGAAGGGATAGCGCGCATGGGCGTAGGCATCCAGCGCGGTGCGGCGCGTCCGTTCCAGGAACGCCAAACCACTGGGGCGGCCGGAAAGGTCGTTGCGCAGCACCAGGGTGTTCACGAACAATCCTACCAGCGGTTGAATCTCGGCGCGCGAGCGGTTGGCCACGGGCGTGCCTACCAAAATATCCTCGACCCCGCTGTAACGCGCCAACAGAATGGCAAAGCAGGCTTCCAAGGTCATGAACAGCGTCGTTTGTGAGCCGCGCCCCAATTCGAGCAATGCCCGGGTCAAACCCGCGTCTACCTCAAATTGAACCTCAGCGCCCCTGCTGGTTGGAAATGAGGGCCTGGGCCGGTCCGTGGGCAGTTGATGAACTTCCGGCGCCTCCTCCAATTGGGCCAGCCAATAATGTTGGGCCTCTTCCAAGGCATCCCCATGTAGTTTCTGCCAGGATGCGAAGTCCGCGTACTGAATGGGAAGGTGAGGCAGGGGGGCCGGGTTCTTTCGCAACAGGCCCCGGTACAGGGAAACCCATTCCCCGACCAGAATATCGAGGGACCAGCCATCGCAAATGATGTGGTGCATGGTCAACCGGAAATCCAATTCGACAGCGGAAGGCCGCAACAGCAGACAGCGCCAAAGCGGTCCCCGTTCCAGATGGAAGGGCAACCCGGCTTCCTCATCGAGCAACCGGTTGCGGGTCTCCACCCGCCAGGGATCAGTCAATCCGCCCAGGTCTACCACGGGCAAACACGCCTCTGCCGCGTCGTGGATGCGTTGGTAGGGATTGCCGTCCTTGGCGGGAAAGCTGGTGCGCGGCGCCTCGTGACGCCGCCATACCTCGGCCAGGCTCCTCTCCAGCAGCAGGACGCTCACCCGGCCATGGAA
>JBGTRP010000517.1:0-5562 GCA_041940685.1 Acanthopleuribacteraceae bacterium | reverse complement strand
ATAGGCAAATCACTTCCGCCCTAAACTCACGGGATGGGTGAATCAATTGGATCGGCTTTCCGCCCTGTTTCGCGAAGCTCGTGCGCAGTGATTCATGCCGCTCCACCAACTCCGCGATGGTGGAATCCAGGGAAAGCGGGTCCAATTCACCACGCAGCTCCAGCACGGCCGGCAGGTTGTAGGCATGGCTGGGGCCCTCCAATTGTTCCAGGAACCACAACCTTTGCTGCGCGAAGGAGAGCGGCAGCGCGGTGGTCCGATCCGCCAGGGGAATGGGGCCCTTGAGATTGGGTTGGGCGCTCAGGGAGCGGACATGGGTCAACAGGCGTTCAATGCTGGGGTTTTCAAATAGGTCGCCCAGCGAGATCTCCACACCGAAGGTCTCCAAAACCCGCGAAACCACGCGCGTGGCCAACAGCGAATGCCCGCCCAGCTCAAAAAAGTCGTCCGCCACGCCGATCCGCTCCAGTCCCAGGGCCTCTGTCCAAATGGCGGCCATGCGACGCTCTTCCTCGTTGCGCGGGGGCCGACTCTCCTCCGCGGCCGTGCGATCCTTTAAATCCCAATGAAGCAGCGCGGTTCGGTCCAACTTCGCGTTTGCGGTCAACGGCAGCCGGTCCAGGAACACGAGGGCCGCGGGAATCATATGGTTCGGCAGCCATTCTGCTAGATAACCATGGATATCGGGCGGCGGGGCGCCGGGCGGAGCTGGCTCCGGCACGAGAAAAGCGGCCAAATCCAGGCCTTCTCCTTGGACGGGCCGCGCCAGCGCCACGGCTTGCGCCACCGAGGGGAGGCGCAACAGAGTCGACTCGATTTCCTTCAACTCCACGCGGAAGCCGCGAATCTTGACCTGTCGGTCCAATCTTCCCAGAAAGAAAAAGCGGTCGTCCGGCAGTCTGACGCCACGGTCGCCCGTGCGGTAGAGGCGCTTGCCGGCGAGCAGGGGATGGGGCGCGAAAACGGGGGCGGTGAGGTGGGGCGTCCCGCGGTAGCCGAGAGCCAGGCCCGGGCCGCCGATACAGATTTCGCCGGGAACCCCGTGCGGAAGCGGCCAGCCATCGCGGCCGCAAACCAAAGCATGGCTGCCGGAAATCGGCGTTCCGATAGTGATCTCGCCTTCATCATCCTGGATGCGGGCCGTGATACAGCCCACGCTGGTTTCCGTGGGCCCATATTCGTTGATGATCTCGATCTCCGCGTCGATGGCGCGGATGGCGGCGATGTGTTCGCGGGTCAGGGCCTCGCCGCCCGCGATGATGAGGCGCACGGCCGTTTCTTTGATTTGGAGCTTCGCTAGCAAGGAGATATGGGCCGGGGTCAGTTTGACGACCTCGACGCGGTTTGCTGGCGAAAAACAGCGTTGCAGCAGGGCGGGCGTGTCTCGCGAGGTTTCGAACACATGCAGCCGCCCACCGCCGAGTAGGGCCCCGAAAACGGCGGTCAGCGTAAAGTCGAAAGAAAGCGGAGAGAGCATGGCGAAAGCGGCGTCCGGCCGGTTCCCCCAATAACGACGAACCGCGTGGTCCGCGTAAAAGGCCAGCGCGCCATGGGACAACCAGCAGGCCTTGGGCCTGCCCGTGGAACCGGAGGTGAACATCAGATAGGCGGGCGCCAGGGCGGGAATGGGAATATCCGGGTTGGTATCCGGCCTTTCCAACGCGGGCAGCTCGATGTCCAACGCGATCACCCTGCCGGGGAAGCCGCCAACCTCCAGAAGATGATCGGAGCGGATCAGCAGCGCCTCGGCCCCGCATTCGCGCCACAGCATGGCTAACCGCGAGGGGGGCTGATCCGCGTGGAGGGGCGCGAACGCGGCGCCGCTCTTCAAGACGCCCAGCAGGCCCACCACACCCCAGGCCGTGCCATCCGCCATCAGGGCGAAGCGCCTGTCCGGCGTTTTCCCAAACGCGGCCAGCAGCTCATGGGCCAGCAGGTTGGCCAGGTGGTTGAGACGCCCGTAGCTGAGCGGGCCGTCCTCGCCGCTAATGGCGATGGCATCCGGATTGGCCTCGGCCTGAGCCTCAAACCGGGCCACCACGGTTTCCGGGCTTTGGGCCGCGCCTCCCCCGTTGGCCTGGATTTCAGCGAGCAGCGCCTTCCGCTCCCGATCCGAAAGCAGGTCAATCTCGGTGAGGGGCGCATCGAGCCGTGCGAACCGGGCCACGGCGCGTTCCAAAAGATCGGGCAACTCGCGTGGCGAGGGCAAACCCAAGCCGCCGGACCAGGTAATCGAAAGCCCTGGGGCCGGCCTCTGGCGCCATTCGATGCGGATGGGGAAATGCTCCGGCCGCGCGGGTGGATGGTGCAGGTCGGGGTCGAAGACCAGCAGGGGCGTGAGATCCGCTTGGGAAAAGCCATGTTCTCTTTCCAGGAAGGCCGCGATGGAAAAGTCCTGCAGGGCATAGGCGCGCTCGATCAAACCCGCCAGCTTCCGAATCAGGTCCCGCAGGGTGGTCCGGCGCTCCAGCGCCATAATCAGGGGAATTCCTTCTTCCGGCCTCTCTCCTGATCCCGCGCCGCCTGCCGCGAGTGGAGGCGTCATCAAAATCACCGGGCCGGAGCGGCCCAGGCACTTGTGCAGCGTCAATATCAGGGCGCTTGACAATAGGGTGAAACGTCCCAGGCCATCGCCGGCCAGGGCCTCCAAGCGGGCGATGCTCTCCGGGGAAAAGGAGCGTTGGCGGGTCCGCTCGCCGTCCTGGCTGGTCGAGGCGAGGTCCGTGGGCCACCGAAAGGGCGCATCGATTTGCTTGAAAGATGCGCGCCAAAAGTCGCGGTACTCCTTGAAGGCCTCATCCGTAACAACCAGTTGGTAAGGGTCCATGAAAATGCTCTTGCAGCGGTAGAATCAGTCCGGCCAAGCGCCATCGTCCGGCTATAGTAGAGCCCGACGAATGGAGAAGGGCGGATCGTTGGAATGGGAGATGGAAAAGAAACGGAACTCCGTTTGGGCTGTAACCATACAATCCCCTAGAACCATGGTCAATGACTGGTTTCCGAGAATGAGCGAAGATTCTGGTTTTAAGCGTGATTTGACCGGTTTGCAGCCCGCTTTTGGGCTCACTATAATTGGGCTCGAAATCAGAGGGAAAAGGAGTGAGAACAAGTGGCCAGGGTTGAAAACCGAGAGCGGTGGAGGGAAATTTTGAGAGGGTATTCCTACCTTTGTCTTTTTCTGTTGTGGGGATCGCTCCTCTGTTTGATGCAATGCGGCGAGCGGGCGCCCGTCCCCGCTCCGGAGGCTGGCCCGGTGTTCGTGGCGTTGGGCGCCGAGGGGCTCCCCGCTTTCCGCGATGATTTTCCTCATGAAAACCTGTTGCGCGCCATCGATTATCAGCTTCAATGGCTGGACCGGCAGGAAGCCGTGCCCGCGATCACCCTGGCCGGCCGCGTCCTCGACGGGGCGGCCCAGCGGCGAACCCTGACTCTGTTCCGAGAGATCTGGTTGGAGCACGCGGGCGCGCCCGAGGCCCTGCGCGCGGCCGTGGCGCAAAATTTCCTGGTGTACCGGGTGCTGTGGGACGGCAGCCCGGATGTCCTGTTCACCGGTTACCACGCGCCCGTGTATCGCGGCAGCCGCGTCCCGGATGCGCGTTACCGTTTCCCGCTCTACCGCATGCCCGAGGATGCGGTGACCATCCGGCCCTCGCTCTTCGACCCCAAGATGCTGCGGCCCGGTACGGCCATCCGCCATGACCGGGTGGTGGGCCGGATCGACCGGGCATCCGGCGAGGTGGTGCCCTACCATACCCGGGCGGAGATCGACGGCCAGGGCGCGCTCGCGGGTCGGGGCCTGGAACTGGTCTACCTGGAAAGCTACTTCGAGGCCTTCATGTTTCAGGTCCAGGGTGGCGGCTTCGTGCAGCTGGAAGACGGCCGCTACCTTAGGTTGAACTACGCGGGGAAGAACAGCCATCCCTACGCCTCCATCGGCAGGTTGCTGGTGGATGAGGGCAAAATCCCCGAGGAAGAAATTTCCGTGCAGGCGATCGAGGCCTATTTCGCGGAATTCCCCGAGGAAATCACGCGCGTCTGTTACCTCAACCCCAGCTACGTGTTCTACCAGGCGGAAGGCGAACCCGTCGACGCGTTACAACCCGAACATTTCCCCCACGGGGTCTTGGGCTTTCCCGTCACCACCCTGCGCTCCATCGCCACGGACAAGCGCTATTTTCCGGGTGGCGGACTCTTCTTCCTGGAAGGGATGCAACGGACCACGGACGGCGAGCCGCAACCCTTTTCGGGGTTCGCCGTGGACCAGGACACGGGCGGCGCCATTAAGGAAGCGCATATCGACCTGTTCCAGGGCGCGGGACCCGAGGCCGAGGCGCGCGCGGGCCTGCTCAAGGACGAAAGCGGCCGGCTTTACCTGCTGGTGGCCAGGCAAGAATTCTCCAATTAAAGGAGGATGGTTGGCATGGGTAGCATTTCGAAGCCAACTCCTGGAAAGAGCGATCAAAAACCAGGGATGTGGAAGGAGAGAGGCGAAGATATGTTGTCACCACGAATGCCACGAATCGCACGAATGGCATGCCCATCTTTTCGTGTCATTCGATTGATTCGTGGTTGTTGGTCTTCTTTTTCTTTCCGCTCCGCGCCCTCTGTGGCTCCGTGGTTTTTTCATGATTGGCTTTGGTGCTGGAAATACTGGCCCAAGATACCGGGTCCTGAATCCATGCGGCCCATGCCGCCTCTCCTTCCGTATAATGAGACAGGAAGATCGAAAACGAGAGGCGGGCATGATATTGGGAACGACCGCAACATACCGAACCATCGTCCTGTGGGTGGGCCGGGCAATGGTTTGGGCCGCGCTGCTTTTTTCGGGCCAGGCCCTGGCGCAGGATGCAACCGACCGCGCGGCGTATTGCTGGCCCCATGACGGGGATGCGGTCACCCTGGCCCAGCGATTTTTGCCGCCACCCGCCTACGAGCGGCTCCCCGCGGCCGAGGGCAGCTTCGCCGCATGGCTGCGCGGCCTGCCCGTCAAACCCGGCCGGCCGGATGTGCGGCTGTTCGATGGCAGCAGGAAGCGCAACCAGCGCGCCCATATCGCGGTGGTGGACATGGACGTGGGCGGCCGCGACCTGCAGCAATGCGCGGACGCGGTGATCCGCCTGCGCGCGGAGTACCTGTGGTCCGCGAACCAGGAAGACGCCATTGCCTTTCACTTCACCAGCGGCGACCTGGCCGCCTGGGAGGCCTGGCGTCAGGGCCAGCGCCCCAGCGTCCAGGGTAACCGGGTGCGCTGGTCGTCCCGCGCCGCGCCCGATGGGAGTTACGCCAACTTCCGCCGCTACCTGACGCGCGTGTTCATCTACGCGGGCAGCCTGTCGCTGACGCGCGAGCTGACAGCGGTCGCCGATCCGGCCCATATCCAACCCGGCGATGTGTTCATTCAAGGCGGCTCGCCCGGACATGCGGTGCTGGTGCTGGACGTGGCCGCCAACGAGAATGGCGAACGGGTGTTCCTGCTGGGCCAGAGCTACATGCCCGCCCAGGAGTTCCAGGTGCTCAAAAACCCGGCCACGCCGGACAACCCCTGGTACCCCGTCCGCGCGG
>JBGTRP010000516.1:0-5573 GCA_041940685.1 Acanthopleuribacteraceae bacterium | reverse complement strand
TCTCATGCTGGACGGCGCGATCGCGGTATTTGACGGGGTCGCGGGAGTAGAGGCGCAATCGGAAACCGTCTGGCGGCAGGCTGAGCGTTATCATGTGCCGCGCATTTGTTTTGTGAACAAGATGGACCGGCCCGGCGCGGATTTTGACCGGGCCGTGAAAATGATGGTCGAGCGACTGGGCGCGAAGGCCTTGCCGATCCAAATTCCCCTGGGTGCGGAGGCCGAATTTCGCGGCCTGATCGATCTGGTCGCCATGCGCGCGGTGACCTGGGCCGATGATTCTCAGGACGCCGAAATCTCCGTTGGCGATATTCCGTCCGAGTTGCTGGATGATGCCAAGGCCGCGCGCGAGCGCTTGATGGAGGGTCTGGCCGAATCCGATGACAGCATCGTGGACGCCTACCTAGAGGGCGGCGATCTCTCGCCCGAACAAATGTTGCTATCCCTGCGCAAATCGACCCTGGCCCTGAAGATCAACCCGGTGCTCTGCGGATCGTCTTTAAAAAACAAGGGCGTTCAGACCCTGCTGGACGCGGTTATCCGCTTCCTGCCCTCGCCCTTGGACATCGGCGCGGTCAAGGGCCACGGCATGGATGGCGACGAGGTGGTCACCCGCGAGGTCAGCAACGAAGAGCCTTTCTCCGCGCTGGTTTTTAAGATTGTGAGCGACGCCTACGTGGGCAATCTCGCTTATGTGCGGGTGTACTCCGGCCGGCTCGAGGCCGGGGGCAGCGTGTACAACGTGGGTAAAAAGCGCAATGAACGCATCGGCAAGCTATACCAGATGCACGCCAACAAACGCCAGGAAGTGCGCGAGGTGCATGCCGGCGATATTGCCGCGGTGGCGGGCTTCAAGACCGTGGTCACCGGCGACACGATCTGCGATCAAAAAGCGCCGCTGTTCCTGGAGCGGGTTGTGTTTCCCGAGCCCGTGATCCACATCGCCATCGAGCCCAAGACCAAGGCCGACGAGGACAAGCTCAAGCAGACCCTGGAGCGCCTGATGCTGGAAGACCCCACCTTCAAGGTGCGGGTCGACGAAGAATCCGGCCAAACCATCATTTCGGGCATGGGCGAGCTTCACCTGGAAGTGCTGGTGGACCGCATGGTGCGCGAGTTCAACGTGGCCGCCAACGTGGGCAAGCCCCATGTGGCTTACCGGGAAACCATCTCGCGCAAGGTCGTGGTGGAAGAACGCTATGAACGCCAGTCCGGAGGCAAGGGCCAGTTCGCCCATGTCAAGCTGGAACTGATCCCCCTGCCGCGTGGGAAGGGCATCGTCTTCGAAAACCATGTCAAGCCGGAAACCCTGCCGCGCGAGTTTGTAGACGCGGCAGAAGAGGGCCTTCGCCAGGCGACCCGCGGCGGGGTATTGGCCGGCTTTGAAATGGTTGATATTCAGGTTAACCTCATCGACGGGTCCTTTCACGAGGTGGACTCCACCGATGTGGCTTTTAAAATCGCGGCCGCGGTAGCCTTTAAGAACGGCGCGCGCGATGCGCGCACCATTCTCCTCGAACCGATCATGTTGGTCGAGGTCGTGGTTCCCGAGGAGTACATGGGTTCCGTGGTGGGCGACATCAACGCCCGTTCGGGGAAGATCCTCGTCATGGAGGCCCGCTCCAACGCACAGGTCGTTCGCGCCCATGTGGCGCTCTCACAAATGTTCGGTTATTCCACGGCGTTGCGCTCCGTTTCCCAGGGACGGGCTACCTACTCCATGGAGTTTTCCCACCACTCGGAAGCGCCCAAGGCGATTCAGGAAAAATACGCACCCAAGCTACCCGTTATGGGCAATGGAGCAGGAGTTTAGCATGATCAGTGAAACCATTCGCATTCGACTGAAAGCCTATGACCACAGGGTCTTGGACCAGTCCACCAAACAAATCGTGGATACCGCCAAGCGGACGGGCGCCGTGATCGCAGGTCCGGTTCCCCTGCCCACGCGGATCCGCAAGTATACGGTGTTGCGTTCGCCCCATGTGGACAAGAAGTCCCGTGAGCAGTTCGAGTCGCGTACGCATAAACGTTTAATCGATATCTTAGAGCCAACCTCTCAAACCGTGGAAGCGCTGATGAAATTGGACCTTCCCGCGGGCGTTGATGTTGAGATCAAGACCTACGCCAAGAATTAAAACGAGCTTGGCGAGCTGGTCCGAGGAGAAGATGATGATCAAGGGCGTTATTGGGAAGAAACTCGGGATGACGCAAGTTTACGATGAATCGGGACGGGTGGTCCCGGTGACGGTTCTGGAAGCGGGCCCCTGCGTGGTGACCCAGATCAAGACCGCGGAACGGGACGGCTACAACGCGGTCCAATTGGGCCTGGTCGAGGCCAAGCCGCCGCGCAAGCTCTCCAAACCCGAAACGGGTCATTTTAAAAAGAATAATCTCGCGCCATTGCGGCACCTCAGGGAGTTCGGCCTGGAAGACGGCGCCGAGGTCAAGGTCGGCGATCAGATTCTGGCCAACCTTTTTCAAGCCCAGGAACTGGTCCATGTCGCGGGAATTTCCAAGGGTCGGGGTTTTCAAGGGGTGATCAAGCGCCATGGCTTCGGCGGTGGCCGCATGACGCACGGCTCCCATTTCAAGCGCGCGCCCGGCTCTATTGGTCAATGCGCCACGCCCAGCCGCGTGTTTCCCGGCAAAAAAATGCCGGGCCAGATGGGCCGCAAAAAAGTAACCACCAAGAACCTGGAAGTCGTTCAGGTCATTGAGGATAAGAATCTGATTCTGGTCAAGGGCGCGGTACCCGGTGCGAAGGGCGGCCTGGTCACCATTTCCAAGAGTTAAAGGAGATTCAAATGCCAAGCGTGAAAGTTTATTCATTGGCAGGCGAAGAAGTCGGCGAAATCGATCTGAACGACGACGTATTTGCGGCCCCCCTCAATCGTCATCTCATGTGGGAAGCGGTCAATCATTACCTCGCCAAGGGGAGGGCGGGCACCGCCTCTACCAAGGTTCGTTCCGAGGTGGCCGGCTCCGGCCGCAAGCTTTGGAAACAAAAGGGCACCGGCCGTGCGCGCGTGGGCGAGATCCGTACTCCCAAGTGGCGCGGCGGCGGTACGGTTCACGGACCCAAACCCCGGGACTTCGGCTACGCCTTCCCCAAAAAGAAGCGGCGCGGCGCCCTGCGCAGCGCGCTGTCCGCCAAGCTCAACGAGGGCGGGCTCAAGGTGGTGGAGAGCTGGGAACTCGAGGATCACAAAACCAAGAATTTTGTCAAAATCATCGACGGCATGAGCCTCCAACAGCGGGTGCTGGTCATCGACTCTATTGAAAATGACAAATTGCGACTTGCTTCCCGCAATCTACCTAGAGTAAAGTATGCAGCGCCCTCGGGCCTCAACATCCACGATTTGTTGAAATATGAAAATCTGGTGATTTCTAAAGAAGCCGCGCTCGCCCTGCAGGAGGTATTGAAAAAATGAACGAAAAATTGAGTCAAATCCTGCTGGCGCCTCTACTGACAGAAAAGAGCATGGCGCAAAAGTCCGAGCACAACGTGTACGTGTTCAAGGTGCGCCCGGACGCCAACAAGATCGAGATCAAAGCGGCGGTCGAACACTTCTTCGATGTAAAGGTAAGCGACGTCAAGACCTGCAAGGTGCGGCCGCGGAAACGCAGAATCGGAAGATATGTCGGCAAGAAAGCCGCGTGGAAAAAGGCTTACGTCACGGTGAAGCCCGGCTCGGGTGAAATCGAATTTTTTGAAGGCACCTGATTCGGGGTAGGAAAAAGGGGTTGATTCCATGGTTTTAAAATCATTCAAACCGACTTCGCCGGGGATGCGGCAATTGAAAAGGGCCGTCAACAAGGACCTGGCCAAAACCGGTCCCAAAAAGTCCCTTGTCGAGGGGAAATCCTCAAAGGGCGGCCGGAACAACAAGGGGCGCACCACCGTTCGCTTCCGCGGGGGCGGCCACAAGCGCCGCTACCGGATCATCGATTTCAAGCGCAACAAGGTCGGCGTACCGGGTACGGTGGTTCAGTTGGAGTACGATCCCAACCGCTCCGCCAATATCGCCCTGATCAAATACGCCGACGGCGAGTACACCTATATCCTCGCGCCTGATGGCTTGGTCGCCGGGGCCACGGTGGAAGCCGGTCCCGAATCCGATATCCTGCCCGGCAACTGTTTGCCCTTGCGCAACATCCCGGTAGGCACGATGGTCCACAACGTGGAGCTGAAAATCGGCAAGGGCGGCCAAATGGTGCGCAGCGCCGGCGCTTATGCCCAACTGCTGGGCAAGGAAAACGAATACGCCACCCTGCGCCTGCCCTCCGGCGAGGTGCGGCTGGTGCATTTGGACTGCAGGGCGACCGTGGGCCAGGTGGGCAACCTGACCCATGAAAACCAAAAACTCGGCAAGGCCGGGCGCAAGCGTTGGAAGGGGTTCCGTCCCCACAACCGCGGCGTGGTTATGAACCCCGTCGACCACCCCATGGGTGGAGGCGAGGGGCGCTCTTCCGGTGGGCGACACCCCTGTACGCCCTGGGGGAAACCGACCAAGGGTTACCGCACCCGCAGGCGCAAGGCCAGCGACAAGATGATCGTTCGCCGCCGTCACAAGAAATAGGTTGCTGGCAAACCTTGAAACCAGCAGTGAGAAGTAATGTTCGAGTTCCCAAGGAGTTGACATGCCACGCTCATTGAAAAAAGGGCCGTTTATCGATCATCACCTTTTGAAAAAGGTGATTTCCCACCAGGAACAACGGGAGGGCAAGGTCATCAAAACCTGGTCCCGACGGTCCACCATTCTCCCGGAAATGGTGGGAATGACCTTTGCCGTCCACAACGGCAACAAATTTATTCCCGTGTATGTTTCCGAGAACATGGTCGGCCATAAATTGGGCGAGTTCGCACCGACGCGCACCTGGCGTGGTCACGCGGGACAAAAGAACCAAAGAGGTTCGAAACGCTGAGAAGGGGGGCATCCGTGATTGCCAAGGCTAAAGCCAAATACATTCGTGGTTCCGCCAGAAAGGCGCGCCTGGTCATCGACCAGATCCGCGGCGAAAAAGTTGGCAGGGCCCAGGAGATTCTGAAATACTCTCCCAAGGGCGCCGCAAGGCATATTTTGCTGTGCTTGAACTCGGCTATTGCCAATGCCCAGGAAGCCGACACCATGATCGATGTGGACGATTTGGTGGTTTCCAAGGCCGTTGTCGACGATGGTCCGATCATGAAGCGCATTCGGCCGCGCGCCATGGGGCGGGCGTTCCGCATCCTCAAGCGCTTCAACCACATTTCCATTGAGTTATCCGCTGCGAACAATTGACGGAGGTACGTTTTGGGTCAGAAGGTTCACCCCACCGGTTTTCGGTTGGTTGTAAATAAAGATTGGTCTTCCAAATGGATTGCCCGCCACGAGTACGGACAGTTTCTTCATCTCGACCTGCGCCTGAGGAAAGAGCTGAAGAGCCGTCTGCGCCACGCGGCCATATCCTCGATCGACATCGAGCGGGCGGCCAACAAAATGAAAATCAACATTCTCACCGCCCGCCCGGGTTTAGCTCCAGCTCGTCTGCTGCGGAGTCGAATTCACTTTCTGACAGGAGCAATGGAACTC
>JBGTRP010000515.1:0-5581 GCA_041940685.1 Acanthopleuribacteraceae bacterium | reverse complement strand
GTGGGTTTTTATGTGGTGGCTCCCATGCTCATCCTGGGACTCTTTTTGTATTTTCACCTTTATTTGGAAAAAATGTGGGAGATTCTGGGGCAGTTACCGGCCGTGTTCCCCGACGGCCACGCCATTACGAGGAAGGTGTATCCCTGGCTGTTGAGCAGCCTGGTCCACGATTATTCCGGACACCTGAGGGGAAAGGATACCTTCGCGGCGCCCCGCCATCTGCTCACCATTCTGCTCGGTTGGTGCGCGGTTCCGGTGACGCTTTTTGCCCTTTGGTCCCGCTACATGACGCGCCACGATATGGTCATTACGGCGCTTCACGCGCTGTTGGTCGGCGTCTCCATCACCCTAGCCATGGCGACTTACCAGGACGCGGTCAGGAAGTTGCGCCGCCAACCCGGGTTGCGGAGCTTTGCATGGCATGAGCCCTTAACCTATCCCGCTTCCCTGTTGGGCCAGGCTTTCACCATGCTCGTCTTCATTTTTTCCGTTTGGATCGCGGATGGCGACCGGCGCCGCCTCGCGTGGTTCGATGCCGATTTCCGCGAAAAAGATTTGTCCGCGCGCCCCGTGGATTGGGATGGCTCCGAAGGCCAGATCCGAAATATCAAAGGGCCGGATTTGAAGAACCGGAACCTCAATTATGTCGATGCGGCGGATGCCTTTCTCGTGAACGCGGATCTGAGAGGGGCCTCGTTGAAACGCGCGAATTTGGCAAGGGCCGAGCTACAAAATGCGAATTTACAGCGCGCTCGGTTTGAGGGCGCCGAACTCGGAGAAGCACATCTCGAATATGCAAACCTCCATGAATCCGATCTTCGTATGGCTCAGCTCAGCCAAGTTCATATGGAGTGGGCAATTCTCAGAGGTGCAAATCTCGAGAAGGCCGTATTTGAAGAGGCTCAACTAGAAGGTGCGGATTTTGGACTAGCTTACCTCCACGAGGTGAACCTTCAAGGAGCTAATTGCGACGGTGCAAATTTTGAGGTTACATGGTTAAAAGCCGCGAATCTCCAGGATGCGCAGTTAAACGGTGCAAAATTCCGAGGCGCGCTTCTTAAGGAAGCCAAATTGGATGGCGCACACCTAAAGGGAGCGGATCTAGGGTTTGCTGACCTTACAAAAGGAGAATTAAATTCAGCGGACCTTGAAGGCGCGAATCTTTATTCTGCGGATATGGATGGTGCGGAATTACGATTCACGAATCTTCACAACTGTATGTTTGTTCGGATCGAACAGCTTCAATCCACATGTATAAATGGGAGTACAATCCTTCCAGAGGAGATGATTTCCCAGAACGCCACGTATGATTCCCAAAAACGGTTGTGGATTTCTCCAGCCTATGAATTGAATATTCTCCGAAGCCCTATTACCTTTGAAGTCTCGTTTTCTGGAGAATACTTCCCACCTCGAAGGAGAGAATAAAGGATGGGAATCCAAACGAGGTTTTTTGGCCAGATAACTCGAATACCTTAATCGCAGTTGTTTTATTGACGCTTGAATTGAAAGTCACTTAGTGTTAGGAATTGCCTTTTCATTCTTGTAAAGTTAGCCTTTTCCATCTCCTAATCTCGAGAGTGCAACACAGTCAGTCGTTGTTGAAGCGCGGCTTTCGCTTCTCGCGAAAGGCCCTGACAGGCGCTCGGACTGAGCGCCTGGCCCGTGGTGGGCGAAGAAACTAGCGCGCCTTCCTCCTGCAGGAATGGGAGGAGTCGTTCGGGTTTGGACTCGGCGATGCATGCGGCGAGCCGCGAATGGACCTCCGATCCTGGGTGCATCTTTTCCAGGTACCAAAAATAGGTGAGGGGATCCAGCTTCAGGTCTTGGAGATGCGCGGTCAGCCGTGATTCGACCGGCGGTTCCTCGGAGCCTCGGGTCTGGTGAAAGGGCAGGGCATCGTAGGTGACCAACTCACCCCGCGAAACGCGTCTTTACCAAAGGGCCCGCCTTGTTGAGCCGGTCGTGGGGCCAGGCTTGAAATACCTCTACCCATAACTGGCCGGGTTCGTCTCGGGTGGCGGCCAGGGCTCGGGCAAAGTGCTGTAGGCGCTCATTGCTGGGGTTGCTGGCGAGGAAGTACCACCACTCGCGGAACTCGTCACACCAGGCCGGCTTGCGCTTGAAGTCCTGGAAATGGGTTTGCAACAACCTTTGAAATCGCTCCGATGCGGTCCGTCGTAGCGGCTCTTCCAGCAAGATGCGGGTATGAGGCGGTGGCTCGGAGCCGGGCGCCAGGCGAATTACCCCCCGCAGGGTGGCCAGGGCCTTCTCCGGTTGCGGACCCTGGGTTTGCAAGGCGGCAAGCTCGTAGAAAAGCGGGATAGCCGCGTGTACGGGCGCCCGCTTAATGGCTTTCCGATACAGGCTTTCGCTCTTGCCTAAATTGCCCCGATCCGCTTGGCGCAACGCGCGGTGGTGCAGCGCCTCCACGGCCAGCAGCCTGTCCGAGGCTCGGATGGCCCAGGCGAAAACCAGATTAATGGCTACCAAAAACAGCAAAACCAGCCAAGACGCCAAAATGATCCAAAAGGTTTTGCGTCGGAAAAATGGCTTTCCCGAAGTGGCCATGATCCCTTCCTTACACGCCGCCTACACCCAAATCGAGACGCGAATCCCTACTCATAATATAGTGCCGTTGCTTGGAGAGCCCAAATAGGAAAAACAGGAGGGCTTTGGATGTCGTCAGCTCGACCGTGTTTTCATGTGTTCCGCGAGACCCTGGTAACCAAAGTGATTTGCCCATTGGATCGCCGTGTGGTGAAAACGCGGGTCTCGGATATTTGTCACCGCGCCGCGGTCCATCAGCCAATCGACCATTTCCCGCCGGTTCATGTACACGGCCTGATGCAGGGGCGTACACTGTTCGTGATTGCCCGGGGGAATCGCGTTGATATCGGCGCCATGATTCAACAGGAAAGACGCGGCCGGGTATTGAAGGTTTTTGAGGGCAAGGATCAGCGCTTGATTCAGAACGTCCTCGTGATTTTCGGAAGGCATGCCGAAGGGGAATCGGACCGGACCCGCGTGCGGCAGCAAGCTGTCGGAGGCGTCGAAAAACTCCTTCATAAGGTCGAGCGCACCGAGCTCGGAGGCCGCGCGGAGCGAGCGGACACGGGCGCCGCGCTCCTGCCACAAATAGATGGCCATGTCTTGATGGGCCCAGTAAAGCGCCTCCTCCAGCGCGGTCCAGGGTTGGCAGGATTCCACCGGGCAACCCGCTTCCAGCAGGGCATCCAGGATTCCACGCGCGTTGACGCTTGCCGCGGCCACGAGGTTGGTGTCCAGCGGCGCACCCATGCCGATCATGAATCGGACAAAGCCCAATGGTTCGGGAATTTTGCCCAGGCCACCCTCGACCACGATGAATTGGAACAGGTTTGGGTGGCTGGTTGTGGATCGGCGCGTTGCCAATCTCGGGTCCTCTTTAACCAAGAATTGAAATCGCGCGAGGTCGCCCTTGTAGGCGGCATCCATCGAGGGTTGAAATTGCGGGTCCATTGGGCCTCCAGGAACCGGGGAATGCGAAATAACCCTGGTGTCATGTCACGTCTACTACGTCTTTACAAAGCGTAATAGGTGTTCACCCGAGAACAGGAATTTTCTCTCGCAAAGCCGCCAAGGCGCAAAGGAAAAACGTTATTTACCTTTTTTAAATCAAGAAGGCTGAGAGATGTTTTCTTAGCGAGCTTTGCGTCTTTGCGTGAGTTTTTCTTTGATTTCCAAAGGAACCCCCATCGCGGCCTTAAATGATTGACACAACACTAGCATAGCCTCGACGGTTCTCGGCTAAGAGTTGATTTGCTTTAGGCGAAAGGATCCGGCGGCAATAAGAAGAACCTCCCTTCTATTCGAACTTTTTTGGGCCGATGCCGGGCGGAGTTCGTATGCTAGAAACAGTGAAACCGGAAAAACCGAGGAGTTGAAACAGATGTGCTACCTGTTGTTGCTCTGCCTGCAAGTGAGCGTTCCCACCGACCTGGTGCGAGGGCCGGACGCCAAGCGGATCGATGCCTTTCTCCAAGGTCAAAGCTGGTTTTCCGGCGCGGTGATGGTGGTGCGCGAGGGGGAGATGATCCTCCACCGCGGCTATGGCTGGTCCGATCGGAAGAAAACCGTACCCGTGCGGACGGATACGCTCTTCGGCATCGCCTCGATCTCCAAGCAGTTCACGGCCAGCGCCATCATGTTGCTGGTGGAAGAGGGCAAGTTGTCTTTAGACGATCCGCTCACGCGTTTCTTTGAAGACGCGCCAGAGGATAAACGCGCCATTCGGGTTCATCAGCTTCTCACCCACACGGCGGGCCTGGCCAATAACTATGCTGCCGATGGCATCCCTGATCCGGAGACCGCGGCGCGCGAACTCCTCAAACCGCCCTTGCGTTTTCCAGTCGGCGAAAAGTTCGGCTACACCAACGACGCCTACTGCCTGGCCGCGCTGATCGTGGAACGGGTGAGTGGCCAACCCTTCGATGCTTTTTTGAGCGAACGCCTGTTCCAACCCGCAGGAATGCAACAGACTCGGCATTGGGGTTCGGTCGATATGCGCGACGCGGAACGGGTGGGTCAGGTGAACGAATTGCCATCGGGCCGGTATTTGCGGCCCAATTATGGGTTTCGAGGAGCGACCGGATTGCTTTCAACCAGTGGAGACCTCTACCGCTGGCACCTGGCGCTAATGGAGGACCGCGTACTGAAAAAGGAATCCCGGGAACGGTTGCTGCAGCCGGCGGTCGCATTCAGCCGCGGCATGGTCGGCTACGGCTGGTTTCACGAGGATATCGACGGTGAACGACCAACCCTTTGGACGCGGGGGGCCGAGGATTATGGCCACGGCGCCTTGCTGAAGTTTTACAAACACGAAAAATTGCTGCTGATCATCACCGCCAACGTGGAAGAAAGCGAGGAGGGTCCGGGCCCGCATCGCCTGGGCGCCTTGCTCGAACCGGTTCTGTTTCCCTGATGGCGAGCCGCACCTCGAGCAGGAAAGGCGCCGGACCCCCAAAAACCCCTGGCAGGTGTGCGATTCCTGCCAGGAGTTCGGTTGAAAGCCGAAGTTTGGGATTGCTTGGTTAAGGAGCGCTGCCCGGGGTGGCCTTATCCCCGCTGGGAAGCGTGTTGGTGGCCTCAACCCAGTTGGCGCCCTGGTTGTTGTCGAGCGTGGTATTGACCAATTCCATGGAAGCCCCATTGGGATCGGGCCAGTTGGGACCGCCGTCATACCAGACCTCGTCCGCGAGTGACCCGTCCGGCCTTTCGAGGATGATTTCGTCCGCGCCGTTGGCGAGGGTGGTGCCGCTGTACTGATAATCGAGGACGATGCCGCCGTTGAGGTTGGTGTTGGCATTGCGTCCCAGGACCGCGTATCCCCCGGCCGGGACGAGGACGTTCTGGTTGATGACATGGGAATTGGAGCCGTCATCGCGGATGGTCCAACCGTTGAGATTGACGGTAGACGAACCGGGGTTGTAGACCTCGAACCATTCGCCGCGATTGTCCCGGACCGCCCTTGGATTCTGCATGACCTCCGTGATGATGATGTCATCAACCGTGACCGGTTCGCTTACCGTGACATTGCTGGAGA
>JBGTRP010000514.1:0-5602 GCA_041940685.1 Acanthopleuribacteraceae bacterium | reverse complement strand
CGGTCTTTCAAAATCGGGGAAGCCTTGAAAACCAGCACTTTGCGCGGCGTAATGGTTACTTCCACGCCGGTTTTGGGGTTGCGTCCAACACGTGCACGCTTGCTACGCACCGAAAAGTTCCCGAAGCCAGAAATCTTAACGCTTTCCCCGCGCTCAAGTACCTTCATCACCTCTTCAAGGACGGTATCCACCATGTCGCCAGAGGCTTTGCGGGAGAGGCCAACCTCATGATACACCGCCTCCGCAAGGTCCATCCGGGTCAGGGTTTGCTGGATCAACTCGCGCGCGCCGTTGGGACTGGAGATGACTAGGCTGGCCACCTGGATGCTGGCCTGCGCCCAGGGCGATGAAACCGCTTTTGAGCGTCTGGTCCTGCACTGCCAGGACGGTCTGGTTCAGTACCTCACTCTTTTGTCGCGAGACCCGGTGCTCGGTGAGGATCTGGCCCAGGAGACCTTTGTCCGCCTTTATCGGAGCCGCGAGGCTTACAGGCCAAAGGCGCGCTTCAAAACCTATCTCTACCGCATCGCACGCAATCTTTGGATGGACCATCTGCGTCGCGAAATCCCTCGCGGTCCGAAACTTTCCCTGGATACACCGAACCGCCATGGGGCCACGCTTGCCACGAACCTCGCCGCCGAACCGCCAACGCAACCCGATCAACATGACAGTAAGGCCTTGGTTCGGGCTCTGCTGCGTTTACCGGAGGAGCAGCGTGAGGTCCTGTTGTTGAGCCAAATCGAGGAAATGAGCTATCCGGAAGTCGCGGAGTTGCTGGAGATCCCTCTGGGAACGGTAAAAAGCCGGATGTACCACGCGGTTCGCAAAATGCGGGCACTGCTAAAAAATCAAATCAGGATCCTTCCATGAAAAGGCCGGAATTCAACCAAGAGGAACGCGCATTGCTGAGCCGCATCTCAGCCGCTTTGCGGGAAGAGCGGGAGACCCGTCAATCCGCCCAAAAGGAAGCCTTCCTCACCGCTGTCAAAGACCGCCTCGCCGAGGCCGAGCCGCCAACTCAGGCGAATCGCAACTCGGGAACCAGGTCTTTTCTGAAGCGACGATTCTGGTTCCTTGCCGCGGCCGCGTTTCTGGGTCTTATCGGCGTCATGGCCATGATGACGGATATGTTCTCCGGCCACGAACGCCGGTGGCGGCAAGAACGCGTGAGCACCGCCAGGGTCTCGCTACCCCGCGGCGCATCCGTGGCCGATGATCCCGCCATGCTCGCCGGCCTGGGCCAACAAATGCTGGTCATGTTGTTGTACGAGCACCATGGCGAACCCTGCCTATGGGTGTATCCCCAACAAATGGTCCGGCCCTCCAACCCCCGCGAACAAGCGGAATTTGATCAGCGCAAAAAGTGGTACGCGCGCGTAGAGGACGGGCGGCTGGCCATTCCGGAAGAAGCCCTGAGTGAGGTTTTCGGCAAAACCGACGATCTGATTCTCATGCGCGTGGACCGCCATTTGGAGATTTGGTCGGAAAGCGGCCTCACCCGCTATCTCGCGAGCACCAGCCGGGGAAGTTAGGCCTCTCGGAGATCGGGCGACTTCAAAACGGTTTTCCCGCGGAGTAGGGCGAGGTGCGCCCCAACCTCGCACGGCTCCGAATCAGTCGGACCGGAAGTCATTCAAGCATAAGAAACACGAGGAGGATTTCCATATGCAATGGTTGAAACGCGCAGGCTTGGCGCTCGGAGGAATGGCTCTGTTGATCGGCCTCGCCATCGTCTTTATCCTAAGTTTTTTTCCCCGCGACATTCAGGTGGAGGATATCGAGATCCCATCCACCCCCGAACGGGTGGAGCGCGGCCGTTACTTGGTCAACCATGTAGCCTTTTGTATGAATTGCCATTCCGAGCGGGATTGGAACCGGGTCTCCGGACCCGTGGCCGCGGACGCCAGGGGGCGCGGCGCCCATCACGATCTTTTTGGCGATGGAGGGTATCCCGCGGCCAATATCACGCCATTCGCCCTGGCCGAGTGGCGCGACGGAGAAATCCTGCGCGCCCTTACCAGCGGAATCGGCCGAGATGGGGCTCCCCTGCATCCGGAAATGCCCTACCATACCTATGCCAATTTAACCCGCTCCGACGCCTACGCGATCATTGCCTATCTGCGGACACTACCACCCATTGAACATACGCCGGCGCAACCGAAACCGTCCTTTTTGATTTCGCTCGTCGGGCGTATGTTGCCCAAGCCCTATGCGCCTCCACCCGAGGTCGATGTGCATGACAGCGTAGCTCTTGGCGCCTATCTGGTCCGCATCGCGGGGTGCCGATCCTGTCACCGCTCCGATTTCTCAGGCGGTATGACGCTCTATTTCCCCGAGGGCGCCACGGTGGAATCCATGAACCTGACGCCCGTTCCGGGCACCCGCATCGGCAATTGGGAAAAGGAGGATTTTATCGGCGTCTTCAAGTCGTTCACAGACGAGGACACCCGCGCCACCGTCGTGCCCGAGGGCGGCATGAACTCGGTAATGCCATGGATCCAATACTCGGACATGACCGAGCGGGATTTGGGCGCTATCTATGACTACCTGCGCACACTTCCACCGGTGGCGAATGAATGAGCGATCGAAAATGAGAGGGGCCGCGGGCGCGGTAGAGGCCCCGCGGCTCCCCGGTTGTAGCCGAATATCTCTCGGGTTCAGCCTCCCGCACGCTGGATCAGACGGGCCAAATCGGGCGATCCATCGAGGTGAACCCGCAGCGCGAAACCCTCGTCGGGCGAGGATTCCCTTTCCATGCGGTAACCCAGGTTCGGATAGAGCTCGTTCAGTACCGCCTCTAAATGCGGTCTCACGGCCGAAAGGGTTTTCTCCGCATCAGGCGCACGGAGCCGGTCCTGAGTGCGAAACAGGAATTCGTCGGTAGGAAAGCGGAATTCCCGTTCCAAACCCCGCTCGGATTCCAGCACCAAACAGGCGAGCAAGGTCTTGCGGAAGGCGTCGGTGATCCGGTCGCCGAGAGGCGCGTCCAAACCTCGCTTGGCCGCCCACTCCATACCGAGCCGACCATCGGTGTCCTCCAGGCGGTAATGGCCCTCGTGAGCAACGATCATTAGCCCCGGCCCGTGGTGGACATGGGTGTAGTCCGCCACGTCGATCAGCAGACCCTCCAGCTTCTTTTGCTGAATCCAACCGTGGAACACGGGAATCAGCGATTCGGGTTCAAACCCCTCGGGTCGGTCCAGGTAGTACTTCACGCTTAGGCGCTGGAGCCCGGGGTCAAGGGTTGGAATGCTCGTTTTTGAGCGTGGAGAGGTTAGGGTGTTTGTCATACCAGCACCTTCTCATCCAGTCTTCCGTAACAGGCATGCGCCGCCTCGATGAAAAGCAGCGCCTCCTCGATGCGCTTGAGGGCCAGATCCTTGTCCGCGGACTTACCCGCGCTTACTTCTTCATGGGCGCGGAAGATGTAACGCGCGAACTTGGCGCCGGCAAAGGGATCGTGAAAGATCTCCGTCTCGTGGAAACGCGTCCGGAATTCCTCTACGATCTCCTCTGGATTCTCGGAGATCGTCGGCAGGCTGGTGGTGATCAGGGCCTTGGCCGCCTTGAGCATGGAGCGATAGGCAATATCCGCGGCGCCCTCGACATCGCCCTTGTCCAGACGATCCTGCGCCTCGAAGGCCTCGCGTTCGCTGCCCTGTAGCCAGAACTCCACGGGCGACACCATTTCACCCGCGCATTCACCCTTGCCGATGTCGCCCTTGGTGTAGACGCGCGCATCGCCCCAATCGGTAAAGAAGCTTGGCGCGGCTTGCTCGGGGACGGCAAAGAGATCCTCCAGGGGCGCGCGGACCGCGACCTTGCCCACGCGTTTGATGAAATCCTGAAAACTCTCGTTGCCCTGCCTTTCGCACAGGAAATGATCGGCGATGCGATCCACTACCAGGGGAATGTTTTTGGAGGGAACCGCTCCAATAGCCAACCCGTAGGAACCCGCGTTGTTTTGCCATTGTCCGCCCAGCACGACCTGGAAGTGGGGCACCTGGCGACCCCCGACCTTGCGGACCACGCCCCAAAAACCGATGTCGGCCACATGGTGCTGACCGCAACTGTTGAAACAGCCGCTCACCTTAATGCGCAGACCCTTGACGGCCATGTCGAGGTTCAGGCTCTTTTCCGCCAAACGCTTGCGCAATTCGCCGGCCAAACCACGCGAGGAGGCAATGCCCAGCTTACAGGTATCGGTCCCGGGACAGGATGTGATGTCGACGATGGTATTGGCGCCCGGCGCCGCGAGGCCAAGCCCGTCGAGCGCCTCGAAAAAGGCGGGCATGTCCGCTTCAGATAACCAACGCAGCATAATGTTCTGCTCAACCGTATTGCGCACGGTGTCGCCGGTGAAACGCCGCGCGATATCGGCCAGGCCACGCATTTGAGTGGAAGTGAGATCGCCCAATGGAAGGGTGATCGATGCCGTAACATATCCTTTTTGCGCCTGAGGGATGACATTGGTGGCGCGCCACTCCTCGAAGGCGGGCGAACCCAGAATGTCGGTCATGGGCGCGGCGGGCTTGATGGGTTTTTCATCCCAAATGTGCAGGTCCCGCAGGTACTCGGTCCAGCGGGGATCATGAGGCAATCTGACCCGTTCCTCATTTACCAGGCGCCGAAGCTCCTCGATACCGAGCTTGTCCACCAGGAACTTGAAGCGGGCCCGTGCGCGGTTCTTCTTCTCGCCCAAGCGGCCGAACACCCTCGCGATCGCCTGGCAGGTCGGCAACAGCTCTTCCTCGGGAAGGAAGTTGGTGAGCACCGAGGCCTGGTAGGGAACCGCTCCCAATCCGCCACCCACGTAGAACTCGAAACCGCGCCTGCGCTCGCCGTCCTTTTCCACCACGCGCGCCACCGCGCCGATATCGTGCATGCGCGCGAGGCCGCATGCATTTTGGGAGCAGCCGGAAAAGGCGATTTTGAACTTGCGTCCAAAATCCTGGGCATCCGGATGGCCCATAAGGAAGGAAGTCACGGCGCGGGCGTAGGGCGTGACATCGAAGGTTTCCTCGGAGCACACACCGGCCAGAGGACAAGCCGTCACGTTGCGAACCGCGTTGCCGCAGGCTTCCATGGTGGTGATGCCCACCGCGCCGAGCCGCCGCATCAGGTTCGCGGTATCGTCGATATGGACGTAGTGCAGTTGGATATCCTGGCGGGTCGTCACATGCAGGATGCCATTGCTGTATTCGTCGGCAATATCGGCAAGCACGTCCATCTGATCCGCGGTCATCGCGCCGAGCGGAATCTTGATGCGCTGCATGCCCGGCGCATCCCAAAGGGTAATGACGCCCTTGGTGAGGGCGCCGCTGGGGAAATTGAGCGGCCTCGACTCGATGCCGTCGTGACGCTTGCCGTTATCGTATCGTTGGCCGTAAACGCCCCGCCGCAGCCGCATTTCGTTGAATATCGGGTCTTGGATCTGGTTTTTGCGCTTGAGCTCGACCTTCTCCTCGTAGGCCTCGATTTCCCGATTCAACTGATCGGGAATCTGGCCGCCGAGCGCGTCTCGCCAGGCTTTGGGCTCGGAATCCGAAGTCATCGTCACGTCCTCCTGGGATGGTAGATTTTCACATCCCCGGTCAGGTTC
>JBGTRP010000513.1:0-5610 GCA_041940685.1 Acanthopleuribacteraceae bacterium | reverse complement strand
CCTTATCGTCTACGTGGCGAATTGGCCCAAGGCGCGCGCGCACCACTGGCGCCAACTGCTAATCGCGAGAGCCATCGAAAACCTTTGTTTCGTGGTTGGGGTAAACCGGGTGGGCCGCGATGGCGCGGGCCTGGATTATCCCGGTTGCTCCATGGTCATCGACCCCACGGGAGAAGTTTTGGTGGAGGCCGGCGATCGCGAAGAAATTCTTACGGTCCACATCGAACCCCAACTCGTTGCGGAAACCCGTGAGCGTTGGCCTTTTCTCAATGACAAATAAGGCGGCCGTTTCCATTTTCCAAAGTCCGGATGGAAGGAAAGCCGCGTGTTCCCGCTTGAATCCGGTCTCCGGAACCCTGCCTGCTGGAATGCCGACAACCAGTTTCCGGGTTTCCTGTTTATGACAGAGGTATGTCAATCATCATGGGCCTCGAATTTTTTTGCCACATCTGTTAGGATGACAGGAATCCCAATGCCCTTACAGGCGGGCTCATAGAGAAAGGAAAACCATGGCGCATTCCAAGGCGGATACGGTAAAACGCGTGGCCGCGGTATTGATTGACGCTCTCATCGCGGCTTTGATCTACCTACTGTTGAGCATTCTTTTTGTTTTCCTACAGGGCTTGGGCTATCTGCTCGCCACCGCCGCGGCCGCGGCCTTCCTGCTTTTTCGCGATGCCATCCCGATCGGCGATTTAAAAGGCGCCAGTCCGGGCAAACGGATTCTCGGGCTCAGAGCCATCCAGGGTAATGGTTCTCTTTGCGATTTTACCGCATCCGCGAAACGAAACCTCACCGTGGCGGCGGGCTGGTTGGTACACGGCGCGTTCCTGTTGCTGGGATTGATTTTCTCCTTCATACCCTTCGTGAAGGTCATCCTCGACGTGGCCAACGTGCTTACCGGAATCGTTGTGCTGTTGGCCCTGGTGATGGAGCTTGTGAAGGTGGTCAGTGACGAGCACGGCATCCGCCTCGGCGATCTGCTTGCCGATACGATCGTCATCGAGGCGAATACGCCCCCTGACCCAAAAGAAGTGGATGCCAGCGCCTGAATCTTCCTTCACCGTCTCCTCAGAGAGAACGCCAGTTCGCTCTACCTGTGTCCAAATTAGGCTTAATTCCCATGTTAGAACCCAAGCGCTACCCTTTGATCGTATTTGATTGGGATGGAACGCTAATCGATTCCGTGAGCAGAATCGTGCGCTGTTTCCTGGAAACATTCGGCGAGTTAGGCCTTCCGAGGCCTAGCGAATCACATATTAAAAACCTGATCGGCCTGCCCTTGGGCCAAGCCATTCAACGGTTGGCGCCCGGAGCGGATCATCGCGTGGTTGAAAGGGGCGCGGAGGTCTATCGGCGTTTTTGGCTTGATGAGAGCCTGCCGCTTTCGCCATTGTTCCCGGGGGTTCTCGATCTGTTGAACCGGCTAATCGAGCAAGGCCACACCTTGGCCGTGGCCACGGGAAAATCGCGAGTGGGTTTGGAGCGGGAGCAACGCCATCACAAGATTTCCCATCTGTTCCGTTTCTCGCGTTGCGCGGGGGAAACGGCCGCGAAACCCGATCCCGCCATGCTTTTGGAAATTTTGGCTGAAAGCGGCGTCGATGCCCGCGAAGCCCTGATGGTGGGCGACACCACCATGGATTTGGAAATGGCGCATGCCGCCGGAGTGGGCGCTGTAGGGGTTCGCGGCGGCAGCCACCCCGGCGACCGTTTGGAAGCCTGCCGGCCGCTCGCCTGCCTCGATTCCGCCGCGAATCTGATTTCCTTCCTTGGATTGGCGTCCGCTTAATCCGGAGCCTTGCAGGACCCGCTCGCTTTTAGTCCGGTTCGGAATTTTTCCGGGTCGAGGCGATTCAAAAGCCCATCCGCGGACACGGCCTCTCCTTTTTTTACCCACCCCATACGCTCGGCCAACAGGCCGACCACATGCTCGGGCCGGGCCCCTTGCCGGCGCCACTTTTCCAGGGATGCGGCGTCATCGCGTTTGGCCAGGCGGCGGCCTTTCCCATCCACCATCAACGGCGTATGCCAGTACCGTGGCGGCTCCACTCCAAAGACTTGGAACAGTTCGATTTGGCGTGGCGTGGAATCCAGTAGGTCCGCGCCGCGAACCACATCGGAAACGCCCATCAGCGCATCGTCCACCACCACCGCCAACTGATAGGCAAACAGGCGATCCGCCCTGCGGACCACGAAATCGCCAACTTCCTCCGCGAGATTCTGACGATGCGCGCCCAAAACCCGATCTTCGAAGGCGATCGTCCCGATCCCGACCAAGTAACGCCAAGCTGGAGTCATTTTCGGGGTTCGCGGCGGGCCTGACTTCCCCATCGGCCCGAGGCGCCGACAGGTGCCGGGATAAACCGCTTGCCGGCCATGGGGGGCGCTGACCGCGGCCGCGATGTCCTTGCGCGAGCAGTAGCAGGGAAAGACGCGGTCCTGGCCGCGCAACCAATCCAAGGCGGCCTGGTAGAGGGAATCCCTTTGCGACTGTTGATAGGGTCCATGCGGGCCACCAACATCGGGTCCTTCGTCCCAGTCGAGCCCCAGCCAACGCAAATCGGATAGGATTTGCGTAGCGCTTCCGGACCGCACCCGCGGCTGGTCGAGGTCCTCCATGCGCAAAATAAAACGGCCGCGCTGCAAACGGGCTTGCAGCCAGGAGAGTAGCGCGGTGAGCAGGTTGCCCAAATGCAGTGGTCCGGTTGGACTGGGCGCGTAACGGCCTACCACTCCGCTCGCCATTGGCCGCGGTCGTTGGATGGGAGATACATTCATGTCAGCCGGCATACTTTGGGGTTAATCGCCCATGAGTTGCGCCACCAACTCCTCGACATCATTGGTGGGCCGATGACAGGTAAAATCGCGGCAGACGTACGCGGTCGCCCTTTGGTTCTGGGGTTTTTGAGCGGAAGCAAAGGGAGCCACCCTGGTGAGGGTCGCATCCGATTCTGACCGCAATAGCAGCGCGGTTTCGGGAAGATAAAGCCGGTTGAACGCCGCGATCATCGCGCGAACCTCGGGATCGCCGCGTTCGCCGGCAATCACCACCTCGCGGGTGGGCCCCACTAAAAAGTCAAGCGCGGACATGAGATGGACACTCGAGATGGGCTGGGAAGCGAGTTGCCCGGAAAAGGCGCGGACAATGCCCTCGGCTTGGTCGCGCCAGTGAGTCTCTCCGGTCAGATGCGCCAGGCGCGCCAGGTTGGCCGCCATAACGGAGTTCCCCGAGGGCGTCGCGCCATCGTAAATGCGCATGCTCCTGGTGATCAGCGGTTCGCCCTCTTTGGAAGTCAGATAAAAACCACCGCCCTCTTGCGCGCCGAATAATGCAAGGGTCTTTTTTGTCAAGGCAATGGCTTCTTCCAGATAATCGGTCTCCAATACCGCGGCGTACAACTCCAACAGACCCCAAATGAAATAAGCATAGTCGTCCAAGACCGCGTGCAGTCCAGCCTTTCCGCGGCGATAGCGCTTGAAAAGCCGGCCAGCATCGTCCCGTGAACGCCGCAACAGGAAGTCCGCGGCCGCGCGCGCGGCGCTCGCGAGCTTCTCATCTTCCAAAACCCTGGCGCCCATGGCGAAGGCGGCGATCATCAAGCCATTCCAGTCGGTGAGGATTTTGTCATCCTTCAGGGGGTGAATGCGCTTCTCCCGCACCTCAAACAGTTGACGCCGGCATGCTTCCAATTTATCGCGCAGTCCTTCAGGGTCAAGACCATGCCGCTTTGCGAGCGCCTCCAAATCATCGGGAAGATGGGGAATATTCTCACCGGTCCGGCGACCGGTGGCTTCCTCGCGGAAATTGCCCTCCGGCAGAATTTGGAAACAAGCGTTGAACAGCGTCCCATCCTCTTCCCCCAACACGGCGGGGACTTCATCCTCCCGCCAAAGGTAGAACTTGCCCTCGACGCCCTCGCTATCCGCATCTTCGGCGGAGTAAAACCCACCCTCGGGAGAGGTCAGATCCCTGGTCACATAGGTAAAAATCGCGGATGCGGTCCGTGCAAATTCCCGTTCCCCGGTGGCGTGAAAACCCTCTACATAGGCCAGGGCCAACATGGCCTGATCGTAAAGCATTTTTTCGAAGTGGGGCAGAAGCCAGTGATCGTCCGTGGCATAGCGGTGGAACCCGAAACCCACATGATCGAATAGACCGCCCCGACTCATGGCCGCGAGCGTCCGCGAAACCATATCCAGCGCATCCTGCCGCCCGCTTCGTTTCCAATAACGCAAAAGGAACAGAAGATTATGCGGGCTGGGAAACTTGGGCGCGCCGCCAAAACCGCCATGTTCCCGGTCGAAGCGCCCGGCGAGTTGTTGAAAGGTCTTGTCCAGGGTTTCCCGGCCCAAATCCTCTCCAGGAGTGGACCCCGCGGATTGTTGTAGCTGCCGCGTGAGAAGCCTCGCGTTGTGAAGAACTTCCTTGCGCTGCCCATGCCAAGCCTCGCCAACGCGGGGAACCAGGTCCAACATGCCCACGCGGCCGCGCTGGCTGTGCTTGGGAAAATAGGTCCCCGTGAAAAAAGGTTCGCGGTCATGGGTCAGCCACGCGGATAGGGGCCAACCGCCATGACCGTTCAGCGCGAGGCAAGCGGCCATGTAGATGTCATCGATATCGGGTCGTTCCTCTTTGTCCACCTTAATGGAAACGAAATGGCGATTCATCAACGCGGCGACTTCTACATCCTCGAAGCATTCATGTTCCATGACATGGCACCAGTGGCAGGTCGCGTAACCCACGGAGAGGAACACCGGCTTATCCTCATTGCGCGCCTTTTGGAAGGCCTCCTCGCCCCAGGGATACCAATCAACCGGGTTTGCCGCGTGCTGCAACAAATAGGGGCTGCTTTCAAAGATCAGGCGATTCCACCGCGGCCCGCCGTCCGGAGGCAGGTTCGCGATCTCGGCATCGGAAGGTAATTCGGGTCGCCCGCCTTTCCCTTGATCCGTAGTCATGATCTCCACCCCGAGCCTGTGTTTAGGGTTCCGCTTGAGACTGCGCTTGATTGAATTTTCCGTAAGTTACCATTTTAAAGATAGGATCGTCCTCACGCCAGGGCAATCGGCAGGGTTGGCTCCCACGATAGGCGTCCAAATTGGCCACCATACGGCCGACGAGGCCTGTATCGCCCGCCTTTTGCGCCAATTCGATGGCCTTTTCCTGGGCCTTGACGGCATCGGGAAAGCGCTCGACCTCGGCAAATGCCATGGCGAGGCTCTCGGCAAGCTCGGGAGTGGCCGTTCCCCTGGTCAGTTCGCGCATGATGACGATCGATCTGGCGCCGTCGCGGGCGCGCTCGTCGGGGCTGGCAGCGAATAGGCGCGCCAGCATGTGCTGGAATACGGCCAGCTTGGGGAAGTCGCCGATATCCTCGTGCAGGGCGATCACCGCGTTAAGGTAACGCCCCGAATCGATCAGCGCCAGGTTACGGCCCAGGCGCATGAATCGGTAGGCATCGCCCGCACTCATCGTGGTGCCGAGCATACCGGCAACCTGTTGGCAGCCGGCGATGACCTGCTCGGTCAATGCTTCACGATCGCTGCGGTTCGGCGGTCGCCCGGTGACAAATACGGCGGCATCGAGATACAGCTCGTTGATGCGCT
>JBGTRP010000512.1:0-5613 GCA_041940685.1 Acanthopleuribacteraceae bacterium | reverse complement strand
CAGCGCTTCAAGCCTGTCGGCGAGCCTTGGCCTTCCAATCGTGTCGTCCCCATCTGGGATCAACGATATTCGGCGGATGCGGACAGGGAGAATCGGGCCTTGCAGCGGGAATGCGCCGCGGGACTACCGGGAAATTTCGACTCGGCTTGGATGGTCGGATGACGGGTCCTGGATTGGATTGGCCTCGCGAAGGGCTCCTGCTCTGTTTGCCTTGGATGGACGATCCTGGCAAACCTCACATCCCGACCCATGAAATGCGGCCCGCCGGAGAGGGCCTCATCAGGTCGCGTGCGGGATCCAATGGGGGGACCTCCGCGTCGTCAGTTTGCGAGCGGCGGGTTCCCGTCTGACATGCTCAGGGCCGCCCCGCGCCGCAGTTCCAACAGGCCCCGAACTGGGGTTCGATATTCTCGCCGCACCGGCCGCAACTCCAGGGTTGGGTTTCTGAACCCTCAGGGGGCAAAGAGCGTTGCAGCAGGCTTTGCGCCTTCGCGCCGGCCTCTCCCTCATGAACCCAAAGCTCGGGCCAGCAGACGATGGGAGGCACTTCGCCCGCGGCGGCGCCCACGGGGTCCCCGTTCTTGATTAGGAAGGGGATGCCATGATCCTGAAGAAGGGTTTTGGCATGGTCAAATGCGATTCTATTTTGAGTAGAAAAAATTTTGATCATAAAGCCTCGGTGCCAGTCTGAATCGCGGATGTGTGCATTCGTCTTATTTCAACCCGAAGAGGCGCGCAAACCAGGAACGCTTGCGGGCGGGCGGCGCTTTGGGCGGCGCCTTGGCCGCGGCGGGAATGGGCCTTTGCGGCGGCTGAGCCGCGACCTCGGGCATGGCGGGCGCCACTACCTGCTTGGGTTGTACGGGGGGCGCGGGCGCTGGTTTCCGGATCTCGTTGGATTTGATCAAAATTTCACAGGAGGGGTCGCCCCTGTGCATGCAGGTGGATTCAGAAACGGCGATCGACTCTCCATAATGCTTGGCCACGCCCTTGGCGATGCCCCTGGCGACCGCGCAAAGCTTCCGGGGCGAATTATAGCTGACCACCACTTCCGCCTCGTTGACCCTACGGCACTGTAACTGAGGCGGTTTGGCTTGTTTGTCCTTGAGGCGAATGGCGGTGTGAATGGAGCGTTCCGTATTTTCGATGAGGTCGAGCGTGCGCCAGTGGTTTTTAACCAGTGGGCGGTACATTTTGAGCAGACCCGCGGAGATGAACTCCCCGAAATCTTCCAGAATGCCGTTGGCCGGTAAACCCGTCATTTCCGAGGCGGAACTGACCAGTGAAAAAACTTCCTCATCGGGATACTCCGCAACAGGAACGTACAGGCGCGGCCACAAGCCGGCCTTTTTGAGTAGGGCATTCCAGGTCTCACCATCGAATTTGTTGGTGACGTACTTCTTGAGCTCGACCATAATTACGCCATGCATTCAAAACTCCTTCGCGAAAAGCCTTGTCGAGCCAAAGCTGTCTTTGCCCGACCGGCTCATATTGCTTATCAGATATTTTGCTTAAAGAGGCCCTGAAGTTATATAGGGATTCTCTCTTTCGAATGAATTTACGATTTCTGCCCGATCTAAAATATCTGATCCCTTTATTATACAAGCTCGGAGGCAACAAATCTCTATTTTTTATAATTCTCCGACCTTCGCGCGAAGTTTACCCCTTTTGGGGCTTGAGGCCGCATATTCCCTGGTGTGCCCAGGTCGGTGCGCCCATTTATCCCGGCGCCGGCCCGCCTCCGTCTTGGGAAACTCTTCTCGTCGCCGGGTTGCTGGAACCGCCTGTTCGCCATGGATCATTCGACGGCGAGCCAGGCCAGGATAACCCGCCGACCCGCCGATCAAAGAGGCGTTATCTGTAGGAAAAAACGATGTAAATATGGTAGAGCATCAGCACGACTACGAGGACGGAAAAGCTGACATGCAGCACCATCCAGCCATAGGTAAACCACTTTTTGTGGATATTGACGATTTCCTTGTTGAGGATGCCGATGAGGATGTTCAACAGGAACACGGCGCTGAAAAAGCTCAGGTAGGCATAGCCGAAGTCGGTCGAGTGAATGTAAAAGAGGAAAGGCGCCGCCGCCCCCAGTTTTTTGTGGTTTTGGTAGCTGGGGACGGCCTCGTGTAGACGGCCGCGAAACCGCAGGATCGAAAGATGCCAAAGCCAGGCCACGAGGGCGGCCATGAGGCCGCCCGTCACCAGCTTATAGTTGTCGTTGGTTTGGAGCTGCTCCAGCCATGAAATTTTCAGGCCCAACAGATCCTGGATGAGAAAAAATACGAGGCCGATCGCCGCGACAAGCGCGTACCGTTTACTCTGCTTCATGAATGGTTTCGACCGGGCCCAGAATTGAGCTCAGCGTTTGGGCGGATGTGCGTCGGGTAACTTCTTCCATGAAACGATCGACAGAGGGCAGGTAGTAACCCTCGCTGGGCCAACGATCGCCGATTTGGGGTGGGTTGGAAAAGCCGGCAACCTTTTCCAGGTACATGGAGTAGGTTTCACGGAAACCTTCGCGCAGGGCGCTGACCATGGCGATGAACTCTTCCATGGTTACCGCCTCCGAGGGGTAGGACCAGGTGGTCGCGCCCATGACGTCGTTTAGCTGCCAGTCGCTCTTGGGGGTTTGTGCGTGATCGTTATGGCAGGTAACGCAAGCCTTGGCCACGGCCAGATCGGCGAACATGGCGGTGTGCAGCTTGGTATCCTCGGCAAAGAAAAACTGCGGCTCACGCGTTTGTTTGATGATCCGGAACTTTTCGAGCTGGGCGGTATCGAATTTGTTGGCGGGCGTGATGGGGTAGTCCGAACCAAGGAACAAGCCCAGCCTTACCGGGCTTTTTTCCAGGCTTGCCGCGGTCTCGCGCAAGAACAGCGCTGGGAGCGGACCCGCCTCCACATCGTCGAGTTTCCAATCCTCATCGAAAGCCAGGCCGGCCTTAATGCCCGCACCCACAATTTCTTTGGTGTAAAGCGAGCGGACCTGGTCGTTTTCCGCTGCAACCGCTCTTAGGGCCAGGTCGATGGGAATGATCTTGCTCGCGCCGCTCTCCTCGGGGAGGGGAGGCTCGGCGCTGAAAAAGAGATAGACAATCAAGGTGGTCAGTAAGAGGATCTTGATAATAAATGGTTTGCCTTGCATTTAAGGTGCCTCCTTCTTGGCTAGGTAAGTCTTGCGGCCGGGGTAGGGGGAGTCTTCCGAGCCGTCGAAGTAACTCTCGATTCGTTGCGGGGGGATCACGTCTTCGAGCGCGGTCCGCAATTCGTACTGATGGTTCCCGTGGAAGTCATGGCAGCCGAGGCAGGTCTCCCACCTCCCCTGTTGCGCCAACTCCTCGTGTGGGGTGGTGACCGGGTCGCGCTTGACCTCCATGTCCTGGTGACAATTCACGCAGAAGGTCGGTTCGATGGTCGCCAATTTCCCCTGATGCTCCAAGTGACAGGAAACGCAGAACTGAGGCTGAATTTGTTTGCGGGCTTCCGCAAAACGGGGTTCCAGAAAACGGAAGACGGGATGACGGTCGTTGGGCCGGTCATGGCAGTCCAGGCAGGCCTGATTGTTCACGTCGTGGTGACCCAGGGGCACCGGCGCCTTGCGTCTGCCGAGGATGTAGCGGACGTTGGCCTGAATCTGCTGACGAAAGGTGCCGTCCACGGGTTTGTGGCAATCTCGGCATTCGAGATCCTCATGACCCTTGTTCATGGGGCCCCGTACATGCAACCGTTCTTTTCCCGGCATGATAAAAAGCAGCAGGACGATCAACCCGATCGCGCCGCCGATCGACACGCCAATAAATTGTCTTACTCGGTTAACCGTTTTCTTACTCACTCGTTTATTCCCTTTTGGGATGCATCCAAGGATTGCTGGAGTTGGTTGGCGAATTGCGAAAATTCAATGAAAGTTATGAAAGTTTAGGAAATGAAACAATAATTAATGTACATCATAAAGCGACTTTTTACTAAATTGTCAGTACTTATAATTTGTATAAAATCTAGTTTGATAGTCTGTCAAGCGGTTCTATTTAAGTGTGTTTCATATCACAGTTATATTGTTGCAGTTGTTATTTGTGCGATTTGCAAATTTTCCCAAGTGCAACAAAAAAGCCCCAAGCATTTTTCCCTGCCGGAGGCCTGGACGAGGACATGCGCGGGAGAATCGGGGGTGGGCGGGGCGCATTTCAGAGGGCGAAGGGCTCGCTTGGAAGGCATTGATTCGGACGCCAAGAGGGTTGCAACCGCGATCAAACCCAGCGGAGAACCGATGCCCGAGATTTGTTTCGGGATGGTCTACCGACCTTTGAGGTCGAATGCTTGCGGGCAATTGGCCCGGTTCCCAGGCGTTCATCATCCCTAAATAAAGAGCAAGGGCGGTGCCATTTGAGTAACCATATTATCCTTTGGCCATAAACGGCTCATTTTTATATGGTTATCTTAATGAAAGTTTGATGGCCCATTCATTTTTGTGGTGGCCGTATCCGACCGCCGGCCGTATGTGGTCTCAGAATATGGCCAAATACGGCCTTTTCAGGTAGTTAGAATTGAGAAAGCCGCTTCCCGCACAAGGAAACACAGGGAAAAATAGTTACTTTCTATACTATGATTCTTGTGAAAAAAAATCTGTAAAAAAATAAAATCACGCCTCGGTTTTCCCTGATTATTATCCCGTTCATTTATGCGGAGTTTTTGTTAATATTGCAGATAAAATATGCTTATTTTTTTTAATTACAAATTTAAAAAATTACGGCGCCGTTTCGCGCGACCGGGTTAGCGGCCCGTTTTGAGCCTCGTTGACGCGTTCTGCAAGGTTGACCACGGAAACGGTCTCCGGCCACAGCACTACCATGGAAAGGAAGTCCTGGTAGATATCGAAAAATACCGCGCTTACCGCGCCCCAGCTTCCGCTGGCATCCCTTCCACGCGCGTACAGGATATGGCGGCCAACCTCCAATCCGGCGGTCTGCACGGTTGCCGTTACCGCCTCGGTGGGAGCGTCGAACGCGCCGTCCGAGGGAGTGAAGGGCAGGGGCGTGGGGCTTCCGTCTTCGTCCCAGGGAGGAATGTTGAGGTAGTATTCCGCGGCGGCGATGTTTTGGCTGGGCTCGCCTCCATTGGAGTGATTGTAGCGCGTGTCGTCGATTAACGCGTCGACCGCAATCGCTTGACCTGGCAGCGCGGAGGGCGGGTCGAGTAGAAGACCCTCCACATCGGGACCCGCCGGGGTGAGATAGGGGGTTCGGCAGGTTTTCGCGGCATACAGCAGGGCCGCGAGGTTATCCGGTAGAATCGTGTTTTCGAAGCTTGCGCAGTCCTGAAAAAAGGAAGTGCCCACCTCGAAGGTAAAAGCGGCTACGCCCAAATCGCCATAGGCAAAATCGTCGGTGGTGCCATCGGTATTGAAGGAAACCGAGGCCTTCTCCGGCCGGTAATTGTTGAAAAAACCGAGCTTGCGACCCAGAGTCTGCAGCGCGGCGCCGTTTGGCGCCTGAGTTTGGTCGAATCCATAAGGCCAAAGCACCAGCTGGCTGAAGCTGTGAATGTCTAAAAAGATGCCGGTTGCGTTGGCGGGCGCCGGGTCTTGCAGTCCCGGCCCGCGCTGGTCTGGGAAAA
>JBGTRP010000511.1:0-5633 GCA_041940685.1 Acanthopleuribacteraceae bacterium | reverse complement strand
TTTGACTTTTTCCAGGGTCTCCAGGCCGCCCATGGCCTTGTAGTGGTTGTTGAGGACATCTTCCAATTCTCCGGCAAGGGCGGCGGCGCCGGCGGCCATCAGACAAACGATCAAGAGCGCTTTGACTTTCATATAAACTTCCTTTTCTGTGCTAGCTTTGGGCGTTTCGGCCTTTCGGCCACCCACGATTATATTCAATGAATGGCGTTGAGGTTGCTTTTTTTCTAGGGCTCACGCATCAAGGGGAGATGACGCGGCCGTCAACTCTCAACATACGCATCCTGATGAGAACGGGTTTAACCCATTCTACACCCCAATTCCGCTCGCGGGTCAAGCCAGCGAGAGGGAAGACGAATCGGACGCTGCAACAACTTGAGGATAGAGTGGCTGCTTGAAAGGCAAATTCGCACCGTCCAAATGGTTCGTGGTTTCGTGGCTTCCTGTTTTCCAATCCGAGACCAAGCCGCATTGAGGCCAAAAGCCAGGTGTTATTACGAAAATATTCAAAAAGCGCGATTTCACGATGAAAGCCATCGAGGCACCGGTTCAGACTCGCGTTTCGGTCACTCCCCCTGGGATCGCCGACTTGCAGTCGGCATTCATTCCCTCCCCAGGGTCCCCGGCCGGAATGCAACCCGATCCAAAAGGATGCCCGGCGGCTAGCGGGCGGAAACCAGTGCCAACCGCTTCTGATCGGGGCTGATGGCCAGGCGGGTAATGGCGCTCAAACCCTTGGTGGCGAGGTCCACCACCAACACCCAACCCTCATCCACGCCCGGCCGCCATTGGTAGAGCCGCGAGTTCTGGCCCATGAGGATCGCGCCCTCGGCGGTCCAGACAAAATCCTCGGAACCGGGACGGGTGGCGATCAGGGTTTCGGATTCACCGCCGGCGAGGCTCAGCTTTTCGATGGTCCAATCCCCTTCCTCGGGTTTGCGAACCGCGGTGACGGCATTCTCCCCGGGCATGGGATGCATGCCCCTGCCGATGCCGGTCAGCAACAGCTTGGGCTGGGGCTCGCGCAGACCCGTCCACTGTAGGGTCGGTTTCTCACCCAACACGAAAAGCGCCACGCGGTCCGGACCCAGCCAGGTGTGGTAGCCCACGGGCTCCACATCGGCGAGCAGCAGAGAAGGCGCGCCGCCATCCAGCGGAAAACGCCACAGGCGCTGGGTTCCGTCCGCTTCCACCCGCACCACGGAAAAGCCGCGGCCATCGGGCATGGGCGTGGGCGAATACTCGCTCTCGGGCGTGTCGGTCAGTTGCTCGCGGGCGCCGGAAACCACATCGAAGCGGTAGATATCCGCCTGGTTGTTGTCGATGGAGGTGTAGAGCAGGCGGTCGTTGCCCAAAAAATAGGGTTGGTTGTCGTAACCCTCGCGGTCGGTGATGTTGCGGATATTTTCCAATTTCAGATGGCTGGCGCTGCCTCCGAGGTCGGCGAGAAAAATATCGGCGGCCGGCGGTCCTTGCGCGAGCGCTGGAACCAGGGCCAAACCCCAAAATACACATCCAAAAACCTGTTTCATGATCGCCTCGTTTCGCGGTTCTTCCTCATGTTGTCGCGCCCTTATCCTACAACTCGGCCCTCGCCAACACCAGTAACTTCTTACAAGTTTCATCTAAATTTCATGCCTCATTCATTTCAGATTCACGGCTGGAAACCAGTTTAGCTCTAGCGGGATGCAACGCCCTGAAGGTTCGGCGAAACCAAAAAAGGGGTTGTCGGCATTCCAGGAGGCAAGATTCCAGGTGCCGGATTCAAATTGGCCCTGGTCTCTGGAACCACGCCAGGCGGCTAGCTCCCAAGAGCCGTGAAGGTGAAAAATACTTTTGATGAGGAAGGTGGCATATGGGTCAAATTCGCTTGTTCTCCACTCTTATCATGGGGCTGCTATGGGCCACTCTCGCGGCCGGGCCGGGGTCTCTCATGGATGCGCCGTCCGATCACGCGCCCGCGGGGTTGCTGACGGGTAGAACCGATGCCGGCAATGAGCTGGCCTTGCCGCTCAAGCAAACCGTGGCGCATATGGAAATCACCACCAATTTGGTATACGCCACCATCCGCCAGGTGTTTGTCAACGACAGCGCCCATAACCTGGAGGCCGTCTACACCTTTCCTCTGCCCGCCAAGGCCGCGGTCACGGACATGAAACTGCGGCTGGGCGACCGGCTCATTCAATCCGTGGTGAAGGAGCGCGGCGAGGCCCGGCAAACCTACGAGGCGGCCCGCGCGCGGGGCCAAAGGGCGGCTTTGCTGGAGCGGGAACGGCCCAATCTGTTCACCACCTCGGTCGCCAATTTTCAACCCGGGGAAACCGTGGAAATCGTCTTTTCTTATATGGAGCAACTGGCTTTTACGGGCAAGGTCTACGAGATCGTCTTCCCCACCACCTTTGGGCCGCGTTACTTTTCCAACCGATCCGAGGAGGGAGCCGGGACCCAAAATCTCCCGGCAAAAGCGGCCCGCCAACGGTTGAATCCGGCTACTCTTGATTTCACCGATCATTTCCTGAAGTGGACCGCGCGGGTGGAAGGCCTACCCATCGCTGCCATCGACTCGCCCACTCATTCCATTTGGGTGGAAGAACCCTCGCCCGAATCCTACCGCATCAGCCTCAATGCCGGCGAGGTGTTGCCCGACCGCGATTTGACGCTCCGGCTGGCGTTAGTGGAGACCACGGAGCCCAAGCTGATCTTCCAGCGCTCTCAGGGCAAGTTGGGTCACCACGGGCTGCTCACGATCTTTCCGCCCTTGGTGGATGACCCGGATATCGACGCGGTGGCCCGGGAGGTCATTTTCCTCATCGATACCAGCGGGTCCATGGCCGGCCTACCCCTGAAGCAGGCGCGCGAGGGGCTTCATCGCTGCTTGGAGATGCTGAATCCGGAAGACCGCTTCAACATCGTTCGCTTTTCCCATGACTACAGCGGGTTTCGGCCCACCTCTCAGGAAACCTCTGCAACCCATCTGGACGCCGCAAGGCAGTATGTCGACGTCTTGAGCGCGGATGGCGGCACGGAAATGCAGGCCGCCCTTCGCCATGTGCTGGACATGCCCGAACCGGAGGGTCTGATGCGCGTGATTTTCTTTCTGACCGATGGCGATGTGGGCGATGAAGACAGCTTATTGCGGCTGGTGGATCGGCGCCTGAAGGGCGCGCGCATCTTCGCATTCGGCGTGGGTAGCGCGCCCAATGAGTTTCTGCTGCGCAAGCTCAGCGAGCATGGACACGGGGTCAGCACCTTTATTCGCGGAGAGGACGATATCGGTGCGGTGATGGCCGATGTCTTCGAAACCATAAACGCGCCCGCGCTCACCGACGTGGAGGTGAGTCTGTGGGATCAGGCGGGTGAAAGATTGGAGTCCGGTTCGGTTTACCCCGCGGTGGTTCCGGACCTGTTTTTGGGGCGGCCGCTGCAGCTCTGTTACCGCCATGACGGACCATTCGAGGGCCGCATCGACGTGGGAGGCTGGATGAATGGGGAATGGGCGACCTACAGCTACTTCACGGACGCCGCCCCCTCCGCTCATTTCCCCGGCATCGAACGCCTTTACGGACAGGCGGTGGCCAACGACCGTATGGTGGATTGGATCCATGCCGCGACAACGGAAGAGAAGGAACGGATCAAGGCAGAAATCGTGGATACCGCACTCGCCTACCAATTGCTGACGCGCTTCACCTCGCGCGTGGCCGTGGAGTCCAAGGTGCGCCAGGGCCCATTGGACCTGATGTCGGTGGCGGTGCCCGCGATGACCCGTCACGGCACGGGCGACGGCGCCTATTTCGCGCCGACCGCGACCCGCGACCACGCCCGTTTGCTCGCCGCCGCCGTCTTTTTACTCCTCGGCCTGGGATTCTGTTTGAAAAAGGAGCGCTCCGGAGACGTTTCCTAACCCGGAACCAAGCGATCAACCACTCCCGCGCTCTCGGCCCCGGGCCCTCGGGCTCGGGGCCATCCTCCGCGCCCCGGAACGCCATGGAACCAATCCAGCCAGGAGCAAGACCTCATGCGCGAGCACGGTGTAATCCAAATCTGGCGATCCCGCCTGTTGAAGCATGTCTCAACCAAACCGGACGCCAGGCTACTCGCACTGCTGTTTCTTATCGCGGCATTCGCGCTGGGCGCCCGGCCCGCCTATCATCTTGCCCGCGGCTATGTTCTGCAATGGCGCGCCGCTCAGCTTTGGCAGCAATCTCCCGACCACGCGAAACTCGAATCCGGCGACCCCATTGCCTGGCTGCGGGCGCCCCGCGCCCGCATCGACACGCTGGTGCTATTCGACGGTTCCCTCGACAACCTCTCCAGGTTTCCCTGTCTTTCCATTCACGGCGCGCGGCCCGCCGAAAAGGGGCTCGCCATCATTCAGGCCCACCGCAATACCCACTTCCGCCATTTGGGCAAGCTGCGGCCCGGCGATCCCCTTTTCCTGCAAACCAGGCGGGGCCGCTGGCTCACATATAGGGTAACCAACACCGAGGTTCTCAGCCCCGAGGAAATGGAGACGCGGCTGCGACGGCCATCCGACCGGCAGGCCTTGGCGCTGGCGACCTGCTTCCCCTTCCGCTACACGGGTCCCGCGCCCTCGCGCTACCTGGTTTGGCTGGCGCCGGTTCAGCCACCCGGCACCCCTGCCCAGACCGCGGCACAAGCAGTCGCCAAACCTGTCCATCAGCGGGAAGGCTGCCGATTCGAAAAGGATGCCGGATGGTTCCTCACGGATATTGGGAGAGGGTCTGGCCTTTAGGCGGACAGGGACGGACTTTCCACGGAAAGGGAGGCCGCTTTGCGGGCATCGATTTTGGGTTTCAAGCTGATCACCACATCGTAATCGAGCTTACGCATATAGCGCATCAACCTGTCCAGGGAGAATTTTTCGAGTTTCCCGCGCACAAGATTGGAAATATTGGGCTGTGAGAGGCCCAGGATCTTGCCGGCTCCTTCCTGAGACAATCCGCGTTCCTTGATGAGCTCGCCAATAACAACGGCAATCGTGGCTTTTGCCAAATGTTCTTCCGAGTTGGGAAGTCCGATGTCCGCGAAGATATTTCCACTGGACGGCGTTACTTTGTTGTGGTCGCTCATGTTTCGATTCCTTATGCATTTGGCTGTCGAAAGTGTTCCTCAGCGGTTTTTAGCCTGCGCTTGATAAGCTCAATCTCCCGTTGAGGCGTCTTAATTCCCGACTTTGATTTCTTTTGAAAGGCATGCAGCACATAAATGATTCCGGCCATTTTTACAGTATAAACGCCACGGTAGGTGTCTCCGCGATCATCGACGACAATCTCGACAATTGCAGCACCCCGAAAGCCTTTGAGGGGCTTCGCGTCCGGATGCATCTTGCCAAGTTGTGCGGCCCATAAACCTTGGCCAATGACAGCACGCACACTCTTTGGAAACCTCCGCAAGTTTTTTCCGCTATTACCGACAAATACAAGCGGTTTAGGGGCCGCCAAATCGATCACAATTATATCCTATTGCATATGTTCATTCCATACCCTTTCATAAATGCCCCCCTTTGACAATCCCAATTTTGCTTCGGTGCTCTAATTGTTCCGGACCGGAGCCATGGGGCGCGCCGGCCACAAGGTTGAAACGGCTTGGTTTCGCAACCGTCGGATTTTTCCATT
>JBGTRP010000510.1:0-5635 GCA_041940685.1 Acanthopleuribacteraceae bacterium | reverse complement strand
TGTCGTGCTTCCATTTCAGGGACTCGGGTTTAGGTTCGAGAAAGCCATCCGAATTCCACCGAAACAGGTCCACTTTGAAGAAGGAACGAATCAACCCCTTGTAATAGTAAAGCGCGACGCCCCTGGGAGTGATCTCGATCGGCCCGGTCTGCCAGAGGTTCTGTTTGCTGCGCAGCACCTGGGCGGGGACGGGCTCCCATTCGCCGGGAGCCTTACCCATGTAAAGAATAAAGCTCAATTCCTCGAAGATGGAGATGTCCTTGGAGGGCATTCCCAGCACTACCAAATCCGCGAAACCATCGCCATTGAGGTCGCCCGTCGCGTAGCGCGCGACATTCAAATCCTGCGGAAATTGCACCTTGGCCCAATGGCTCTCCCAATTGGGAACGCCGGAACGCGCGCTCCAGATGCCCAGTTCGCCGTGCTGGGGAAAGGACACCGGGGCGGAGAAAAACGCCACCCTCTCGTCATGGCGCTTTCCCATATCCGAAACAAAGGGCACCGGATAGGTGAGCTTCATCTTCCTGGCGTCCAAGGTAACCGAGGGAAGGGTGAGCAAGGAGCCGGCCACACATCCACCCTCCAGCACGATATAGCCGCTAAAGGTGCCCACCAACTGATGAGCGCCCAATTGGATCGGTTTGATCCCCGGCCGCAACCTGCCCAGTTGGTTAAAATCGACGACCGACCGCCAACCCTCTCCCTCGAAAAAGCGGAACAACACCCCATGATCGTAGGCCTGCACGCACCAAGCGCCGTCCACCCAGGCTGGTTTTACCTCATAGCCGATGGGCTCGTATTCCAATTGACGCAGTTGGGTCTCATGGGAGGCGCCGTCATAAACCCAAATCTGATGGGATTGATCGGAGAGCCAAATGTCCTGGACGCCATCGCCGTTCAGATCCTCCCAGCGCAGGGTTGGCCGCTCAAAATAACCGGGAATCTCCAACACGCGCGGGCCTGCCTGGCCATCCAGCCAACCCATCATCAACAGGGCCATTGGAAGCGAGAGAATCATCGTCCATGCTCCAACACGCCGAGTAGCGTTTGATTCGAACGCACCTTCATCAACACGAATTCGGCCTTGCCGTCGCCGTTGAGGTCTTTACCGAATACCTGGTCGGGCTTTCTCAAATCGCTGGGAATCTTTTGGGTCCATGTGCGCGCGTTCTGGAAGCCGGAAGCGGCGAGGGGCGTTACCTGCAGTTTATTGCCCTTCTCCATGAGGATGTCGATCCAGCCATCGCCGTCGAAATCCGCGGTCATCTGCGCGAACGAGGGCAGCCGCAAACGGCGGATATTGAGCGTCCAAGCCATTTCAAAGGGTCCTCCGGCCAACACATGGAACGACCCATCCTCCTGCTGCATGCTGAGGTTGAGTAGAAATTTCATGGTAAAGCGGCCCACGGTCACCAGCTTGGCAATCTGGAACATGGAGAACTTGAAGGCGATCCCGGCAAGGTCGATCAGCCCGTCACCGTTAAGGTCTAGAAAGGGTTCCGCCAGGTTGATCTCGGAATCTTCGTTGTTGATGACGAAACCCGGAACGGACTGATCCGCGCGCGGTTCTTCAGAGAAGGTCAACGGCCCGGTGGCCATGTAGGTTTTGACATGCGAGGTCACTCTCGGCAGATCCTTCTTGCGTTCGATCTCGTCGTCGACCTCGATCTCGATCAAATCCGCCATACCGTCGCCGTTCAGATCGATCAGCACGCCCTTTCCATCGCCCTGATAGGTCGTTTCCGGATTCTCCAAAGAGAAACCCGCCATCAGTTCGTTACCCTGAAAGACCAGTTCGGGCGAGGGATCTTGATCCAAGGAGAGCAAGCGGGGCATGGCCAGCTCGATTTGATGACGACCGCTATCGAGGCTGGTTCGCTCGAAGGCCAGGTCGGGATAAGGCAGGAAACGTTGCCCTCGATCCTCGTCCGCGGGAAGCAAATGCAGGCCATCCAGGTCCGGCACCAGCCAATACGAGCCCTCCGGCGTGGTCTGCCAAAAGAGGAACTCGCTCATATAAACGCCCTCGCGGGCCAACAGGCCAGGCGTTTCCACCCTCCGGCTCGCGATCCAACCCGCGTCCGTCCATTCATGGTGGATCAGGGCCTGGCGCGTCCACAGCATGAGCCGCGAGGTCCTTGCGTGCTCAAGTGCGAACCCCAATATGGTTTCCCGGCCAAGGGGCGCGCGATGGGCCTCGGTCCAACCGCCGTTACCGGCCAGGAAGGTAGCCAGGTATTTTTCCTTAAAGGTTTCGTCCTCGTAAATGCCGCGCAGCCTGCCAGCCTCGTAATAGGTGTTCAACTGGCCCTCGGTCTGGCTGATCAGCATGAGGGCCACCACATCCAGCAATCCATCCCCGTTGACATCGAACCACTCCACCTGCAGCGGAAGTCCTTGCAGGCGGATATCCGCGCCACGAGATGGAGCCAAGAGGACCAGGCATAAGCCCAAAAAAATGCCCCGTTTCTGCATAGGTCGACCCTTCAAAAATATCACGACACCCTTGTTGCAACGATAGCAAAGGCCACCGGGTTTAGCCAGGCATTGGATCTCTGCTCAGGGGCGCAAATCCGCCCATGCAACAGGGCTTCACGTGTAGCGGCCGCCATTGACGCGCCCTTCTTCCTCCACTAAAATATAGCTAGCCGTTTGAATCTGAAAACGGTCCGTGGGGGCGATTTGGCTTCGACGGGGATACAGGAACCGTAGGCTTCGTGTCGAGCGCGCTACTCGTTAAACAACGCAACCTAAAGTAACTGCAAACAACAACTTTGCATTAGCGGCTTAACGGCCGCCGGTTATGATGGAGTGCCCGTGCTCCTGAAATAACCGTCATATTGAACGGGCTGGCGCCTTCGCCTGGATCAGGGGGACGAGGGGGCGAGACGTACCTGATGGGGTCCTCGGAGTTTTGGCCTCGATTAGCCTCCCGGGACCGACATTTAAATTGAGGCTACACACGTAAAGGTTTGCGGGGAAGGTTCTCGGACCCGGGTTCGATTCCCGGCGCCTCCACCATTCGACTCGCTTCGCTCGCTCATGGCGGGCCATTCCAGTGTAATCAAAAGCTGCACTCTTTAGCTAGATTCTTGAACTATCGAGAAGCGAGGCGAATGGTGCCCTGAGCGAACGTAGTGAGTCGAAGGGCATTTTGCACAGGAGTCCTAGGCCGTTCCAACACCTCCCTCTCATCACGCAATCTCAAGGCGAAAAGAAATGTATTGGTATGCCTACATCCTGAGATGCGAGAATAAATCCTATTATGTGGGTCATATTACCGACATTAAAGCCCAGATGGCTCTTCACAATGCTGGCAAAGGATCGGCTCACACGGCAAAATACCGGCCAGTGCAGCTTGTTTACTCAGAGCCATACCCGGATCAGGCTTCGGCAATGGCTAGGGAACGCCAACTCAAAAAGTGGTCTCGCGCAAAAAAAGAGGCGCTGATTTCCAATGACCTTGCCCAATTAAAAGACCTCGCAAAGTGCAGGATCAAAAAGAAAACTGACTAACTTCCTGTGGTGACCTGCCCCTCTGAAAAGAGTGCCAGCGGAAATGTTTGGATGCGCTTCAAGATCTTCGGCGGCAATCCATTTGAAAGGGTTTTCCTGAAGAACAGTTTCGTTAAAATCCTCCACGAGGCCAACCCAGCCCAATCCATTCGTGATGTCTGTCGCCAACACAGCATCTCCGAGCAGACCTTATTCCGTTGGGGCCACCCAAGGATTGCGGTTGCTCCTTTTTGAGGCCAAAGGCCATAATAGAAGCGGGATGTTCAAGAGGTTCGAGATGGGGGCCCTTCCGTGAACTTGTTCAAAACCCTGGTGTTCAGCATCCTGGTCCCGGGAACCTTGACGGTGGTTTTGCCATACTGGCTACTTGCCTCGGCTGATGGAAAGAGCGGCTGGGAATTGGGATGGCTTCGCTGGTTGGGTATCTTGCCCATCAGTTTGGGCGTCCTCATATACTTGCGTTGCGCCGGAGATTTTGCCTTTGGAGGGAAAGGCACGCCGGCGCCCATGGACCCGCCCAAGGAGCTCGTGGTCCAGGGTCTCTACCGTTATATGAGGAATCCCATGTACGTTGGCGTGATCGCCATTCTACTTGGAGAATCACTCCTGTTTGAGTCACTGGCGCTTTTGAAACTGGCCGGGGTTTCTTATGTCACTTTTTTTCTTTTCGTTCTTCTTTACGAGGAGCCGACCCTAACCCGGAGATTCGGTTCCTCTTATCGAAACTACCGGCGCATGGTGCCGCGATGGATTCCGCGTTTGAAAGGAACCAGGGAGAAATCGTCTTAAGGTTTTTCCAATGCCTCGAAATGGATCTAAAGCCAAGGATTCCGGCCTGAAGCGTTCGAATAAATCCTGTGATATGGCTCCGTATCTAGGGCCCCACGACCAGCCCCCACCGCCGCGCGGTGTGCGAACGGAAGGCGGGGGGACAGAATTCTTGGGCGGCTTAAGAGGATAGATCAAGCTTCCGGGGGAATTACAAACTGAATAAAATGCCGGCAATTCCTAACATTTCCACCGGCGCCCTTTTCAAGGGCAGGTCCCTACCTCGCGCCCTACCGTGAGAAGGGCCCGACCATTCCCGGAATACCTGTTTTCAATCGTGCGAAAAAACTCGGATCAGCGGCCTGCTGGCTCGACTCCATCAACGCCACTTCATGCGGATCTCCATCTTTTATATCGGAAGGAACCATGTTCCTGTTTGATTTTACTGAAGTTAAAATGTTAATCTTTCCGACAATTTATAAAAACCAAGAAATTTGAGAGTTTTATTTTTTGATGGAGGCAACTTTCATGAAAGTAGATTATTTCATTTTTGGAATTTTGATGATGGTTGGTCTTGGCGGCTTGGCCCAACATAAACTCAAGGTTGCCGACCCCCGAAATAAGGCCATTCAAAAAATCACAAAACGAGTCTCCCCCATCACGGGCACACTTTACTTTCGCGATGGATTTGTACAAGATCCCGGCCAGTTTATGGAGAACTACAAGCTCGCTCTGGGTCTCACCGAACACGACGAATTGCGTCTCAGGCTGGAATACAAGGACGAGAGCGGCCATCCCATTTACCGCTACTCCCAATACCACCGCGGTATTCTCGTCGATGGTTTGGATTATATTCTGCAAACCCGGGACGGCAAACTCACCCGCCTCAAGGGCCGGGGCGCCCAGAACCTTGCCCTCGACGTCAACCCTTTTATTCTGGAGGATGTTGCTCTCGAGATCGCGTTACGCGAGGTGGATGCGGATCTCTACGACTTCGACAATCTCAATTTGATTCCCCGCAAGCGGGTGGAAGCGGGAGAACTTTACCCGCGTGCCGAGAAGGTCATCGTTCGCGATCCCAAATCCTTGAACGAATATCCCCAATACCTGCTGGCGTTGCGGTTCGAGATCGCGGCAATCGAACCTTTTGGGAGTTGGAGGGTCTATGTGGATGCGCATACGGGAGAGATCATCCAACGCGTCTCGCGGTTTCAACATGCGAAAAACGCCACGGGTACGGTTTACACCGCCTACAATGGCGGCCCCCACTCGTTCCAGATCCGCGAACGGCAATTTCCCAATTATGACTATATTCATGATTTCAGCCCTATATCAATTAAAAGAAAATATA
>JBGTRP010000509.1:0-5646 GCA_041940685.1 Acanthopleuribacteraceae bacterium | reverse complement strand
CGCCGCGCGTCCTCGGCGCTGACCGCCCTGGTCACCTCCGCCCCCAAACTTTTGATGATCAGGCCCATCATCTCCAGAATCTGGCACTCGTCGTCCACCACGAGGATGCGCATTCCCGCGCAAATATTCTGGCATCCGTTGACCACCGTTTTACAGCCGAAAATCGGCAGATGGTGCGCGGCCCAATCGGCCTCGATCCGTTGCTTCAACTTTTTGTTTTCATCTCTCAGGCGAATCAGCTTAGCGGAGGCTTCCACGTTCGGGGGCAATTCAAAATGACAATCGTGGGCGTCGACATAAAAAACCGGACGCTCCCCTTCCAAGGTGAACACCAGTTTCATATGGGGATAACCCACATTGCCCAGACGCATGCAATAAGGCCCCTCGCAACGCTCCAACAGCGGTGATTTCAACAACTCGCCCCTGTCCTTGAGATCGTCGAGTTGATGGGCTTTTTCACTGATATGGGACGGCGCCCCATCCGGATAGGCGTGTTTCAGATATATTTGGGTTGCAATCTGAAGAGATTGGAGAAGTTTCATTTTTGGTTTCTTTTTTTGACCAGAGGCAGGTAAAAGCGAAAGCTGCTGCCCTTGTCGAGACCCTTGCTTTCAACCTCTATTTTTCCACCGAGCTCACCGACAATGCCCTTGCAAAGCGCGAGCCCCACGCCAATGCCGCGGGTCATGAATTCGAAATGGCCGGTTTTGTGATGGGTGACCTCTTGAACCTGATAGAACTCATCGAAGATCCGGTCCAAATCTTCTTTTTTGAGCCCAATTCCGGAATCGGAAACCGCAAAAAAAGCCTTCTTGCCCCGAGCCCAACTGGAAACCTTGATGTTTCCGCCATCCGGAGTAAAACAAATGGCATTTTTCAAAAGATTTGTAAAAACCTGATGGATCAAGTTTTTGTCTGCCAACACTACCAACTTCGCTTTTGAAAGGTCAAGCTTCAGGTCGAGGTCGCGAATTTTCATGAAAATCGCCAAGTCATCATATACCTTTCGGAAGACCTCGTTCAAGTCCAATTCTTCAAGATTGACGGGCAATTTCTTCAGGGCCAATCGTCCCAGGTCGGAAACCCTGCTGATCATCTCGCTCATGCGGGTCAGGCTCTGCCTCGCGATTCCCAAGGGTTGCAGTTGGTTTTCGTTCATTTCACCCAGCATTCCCTCCAGCAGCAGGTCCAGGTACCCATTGGCCACGGAAAGCGGGGTGCGCAGTTCATGTGAGGAAATCGCCATGATGTTTTCTTTTAACCGGTTCAACCGCTGCAGTTCGACATTGGACTCTTGACTCTGTTGATATGCGGTTTCCAGAGCCTCTTTGCTGGAGGTCAATTCCCGGTTGGCCGTCTCCAGTTCCTCGATCTTGGCCCGGAGCTGATCGATGAGGTCGACATTGAAGTCCTTGAGGATCTGCGTTTTGTTCACGGGTTCGTGAGACTCGCGTTTCCCCTCCAGGTAGGTACGAATCTGATCGGCGAAGGTTCGCGCATCGATCGGCTTTTCGATCCAGCCGTCACAGCCGGCCACCAGGGCGCGGTTGCGGTCGGATTTGGAGGTCTTGGAGGTCAGCGCGACGATGGGAACCCGTTCGAGGCCGGGCATGGATTTAATCTTGGCGGCCACACCCAAGCCGTCCAAATACGGCAGGTCCAAATCGACCAGAATCAGGTCCGGCTTCAGGTCCACCGCCATATTAATGCCTTGAATGCCATCCAATGCCTGAGAAATCGGGAAGCCGGAAGGCTCCAAAATTTTGCGGATCAGCCGCTGGTTGTATTCGTTATCCTCGATATAGAGAATATGGGGATGGGCCTTCATGAGGCTCACTCCTCGTCCAGTGCGGAAATCGTGATGCGGCGGCCATGCGCGCCGGTGATTTGGAAGCGAATGAAGTAACCGGCATTCTGTAGTGGGTAGCGCTCCAGCCGCTCGGGCCATTCGATCAGTTTGATTGTGGAGGAGTCCAACATCGCGGAAAGTCCGATTTCCTCCAGCGCCGCCTCGCCCTCACAGCGGTAGAGATCGATATGATCCACGCCCGCTGAGATGGGGTAATGATTGACGAGGGTGTAGGTGGGAGAATCGACCTCGAACAGGTCGGCCATCCCCAGTCCCGCACAAAATCCCCTGACAAACTGGGTTTTTCCCGCGCCGAGCTTTCCCTGCAACAACACCACCTCGCCCGGTGTGGGGAAAGAAGAAAAGCGAGAGGCCAATTGGAAGGTCTCTTCCGCGTTACGCGTTTGGGTGGTGTAGGGCAGTTGATGAATGTTCATATCATTCCGAGGCCCATTGAAGTCGAAAAGAAAGGCCGGAACGGAATATCGTGCCGCTCGATAACCCGCGACGGCCTTATTGTACCATGCCGCGCGGCGGAACACAGTATGCCATGTTTCCAGGCTCCGGCAAAACGCGGCCCGGATTCGGAGCAATTTATTCCTCGCGGGCCAAGGCGGGCTCAGTATTTGAGATCTTCGATGATATCCTCCGCCAGCATGGCGTAATCGCGGTAATTCCGGATCCATCGATCCCCCGCCATGCCGTGACGCAAGCAGGCCGAGAGCACGGCGTCATCGAGCGGCAGACCTTGCGCCAGCAGGGCGCCGATCATGCCGCTGAGCACGTCGCCGCTGCCCGCGGTCGCCAGGGCCGCGTTGCCCGTGCCGCAGACAAAAAGCCTCCCTTTCGGTGACAGAATCAGCGTCCGGTAGCCCTTGAGCAGAATCCAACCTCCCGGATATAGGGCGCCCAGCCGTTGGATCGCGTCCACACGGTCGCGCTGCACTTCCTTGGCCGAGGTTCCCAGCAGCATCGCCGCCTCACCCGGGTGGGGGGTCAGCACCCAATCCTTGCCCCGAGGGGCCTCGGGGTTCTGCCTCAGAAAGTACAATCCATCCGCATCCCACACCACGCGCGCGCCCTCAAGCGCGAGCCGGGCCACCGCGGCAAAGGCGGCCTCGCTCCGGGAGAGGCCCGGTCCGATGACCCAAGCCTGGTAATCCCGCTCCTGCATATCCTCCAAGAGCGGGGCTACCATCACGGAATCCCGGAAAAAGCGGCCATTGGGCAGATTGCTGAAAATGCGAACCTTGCCGGCACCGAACCGCAGGGCGGCCGAGGCCGCCAGGCTGGCCGCGCCCTCCATGCCCGCGAATCCGCCCACTACCGCCAGGGCGCCGTGACTGCCCTTGTGGCTTTCCGGCTCTCGCGGTGGTCGGTAGAAATCGGCGGCCTCCAATAAAAAAACTTCCAGCCGGGTATCCGGGTCGCATTGGATTCCAATATCGCGCACCACGACCCGGCCGCAAGACGTGCAGGCAGGGGAAACCGCGTGGGCGATTTTAAGGAATTGGAAGGTTACCGTCATATCCGCATGAATCGCGGGCCCGATCCGCGCGCCCCTGCTTCCGCAAAGACCCGAGGCCAGGTCTAGCGCGCAAACCCGGGCTGGAGACTGGTTGATGTTTTCGATCAGCCGGACCAGTCCGCCGCGCACGGGCCGGTTCAAACCCGTGCCGAACAGGGCGTCCACCACCCAGGTTGCGCTCTCGGGCGGATGCCAGGATTCGTCAATCTCCTGAATGGGCGCATTCATGGCGCGCAACCGGTCGTAATTGACCAGCGCATCGCCGCTCAGCTTGGAGGCGGGCATGGCGAGGAACACCCGCGTTTCATGGCCAGCTTCGATCAATAGGCGCGCGACCGCGAATCCGTCGCCGCCGTTGTTGCCCGCACCGGCCACCACCGCCACCTGGTCTTCGCTGGAGAGTTCCGCCGCCAATTCCTCGTAACAGGCGCGCGCCGCGTTTTCCATCAACTCAAGACCCGGAACGCCAAGGGCATCGATGGTGTACCGGTCCGCCGCGGCCATCTGCTCCGAGCTCAGTATCGGTTTCATGACACCCTTCTCACCCTGCATTCGGAGCGCCTGGCCGCTCCGCTTCTCCTAATCGATCGGCGTCAGGTGAAAGCGCCCGCTGACTTGAATCGAATTCGTGAACAGGCTGGTTTTACCGGTCACCTCGTCCACGCGTTCAAAAGGATTATCAATGGGAGCGGTGATGGCAAAGCTGCCCTCTACCGGCTTGCGCTTAAAAGCGATTTCGAAGTCGAACCGAATGGGCAGCACAAAGCTTTTTTGTATTTCCTGAACTTTCCGAATCCGCGCGTACTCCTCGGAGGGCGGCTGCCGTTCCTTGGTATGGGTGATCTTGCCCTTGCCCTCGAATTCGATTTCGAAGTTGCCCATCACGCGCAGAATCCCCTTCTTGTCCATGCGGCCGGAGGGAAACAGGCGAAAGCTGCCGTAGTCGAATTCCTCACCCAGATAGACGTTTTCCCGGAAAAAGGCCACCATCGTTTGCGTATTTTCGGAGACATGCACCTCCTGGTCGATCTTCAACCGCGATTTCTCGATAATTTTTTCCTCTCTGAACCGGTAGCGGAACTCATTGTTCAGGCTCTGCTTGGCGTCGAACCGATCCGTAACCAAAAGCGAGTATTCACCCAGTGAATTGACCAGGAATCGCAGCTCCAGATCGTAGTCGACCTGCATCTCCCCTTTTTCTTTGGTGTAGCCGATCGGCACGCCGTCCTCGCGCAATTTATTGGCCAGAAACTGGCTGTAGGCCGGTCCCTTGACCGAAATATTCAACACTCCCTGCCAAAGAGCGCCCTCCAGCGGCTCAATTTTGCGGGGCTCCTTGAGGGTGGGATCGCCCAGGCTAGTGCAAAACAAAAACAGCAGCAGGTGTTCCATATGCATACTCCAGACCTTGTATTCTAACCCGAAAATTCTCGCTTGGCCCGTCTTTATGCTCAAATCGCGCGCATACCCATATATCGGGGTTTCAGAGGCGCAAAAACGGGCGGAAATTCGAGTGTTTGTTGAAGTTAGCGGCCGGATACGCGAATCGACCGATTGGCCCATTCACCCATGCCCCGGTCTCCCATTGGCTCTCTCGCTCTTGGATGAGGCGGGCGCCGGTTCCGCCCCCGCGATTTTGACCGCACGGATAGTATCGAATCCGCGTTCAGAAGATGGTACACTTTGGGGTTTGAGCGCTTTTGCGGAGGATTTTCCTAGATGAGCCATGCCTGGACCCGCCTGACCAGCAGTGTGATTGTTCTGCTTTTTTTGATGGGATGCTACCGGGAAACCGCGATTGAGGTTTTCCCCGTTACCGCTACCCGCATCACGCCTGATAACACAGAAACCCTGAGCCTGGGCACCGATTCCTCCGGGAGAATCGGTGATTACCTGTTGGAAAGCTCCAACATCCAGGTCGTGCTCAACGGCACCCAGAGCGGCGCCAACCGCGACCTGTACCTGCCCAAGAGTTACGGCGCCATCCTCGACCTGGCCAGCCGCTACCAGCAAGCCAACAGGAGTAACTTCCGCTCCCGTGATGATGACGGCATCAACCTGCTGACCCAGGGCGTCAACATGAGCGCCCAAACCACGGTGGGCTACGACAGCATCCGCGTGTTCCAAGAAGACGAGCAACGCGCATCCCTCGTCCTTTCGGGCGGCATTTACGATTGGGACGGGTCCCTGGAACAAAACGGCGCGCGGGTGGACGGCCAGACCCGACGGGTCAGCGACGTGGATGTCACCACGGTTTATAGTTTGCGCG
>JBGTRP010000508.1:0-5649 GCA_041940685.1 Acanthopleuribacteraceae bacterium | reverse complement strand
AAGGAAGAGGAACAGAGTCTCCCGCGGGGAGAAACGGGATAAACCTCTCCTCATAGGTAGCTTTTGAGCAGCATGGACTCGGTGTCGAGGGCAAGAAGCCGGTTGGCGCCCTGGAGGGGTTTGAGGTCCAGGGTTTTCGGCAGCGCTCGCCGCTCCTGGAAGGCGCCGCCCGCATCGTAGAGGTCCACTCGGCGCAAAACGGGCGCAAAAGTTTGGGAGTCCAGCAGCAGTAAACCGATGGCGAATTGGTTTTCCAAACGGCCCGCGGAAACCAGAGCCGGCCAATATTCGTCGAAGTCCGGGATATCTTTCAGCTCGGCCCGCAAGACGGCGACCTGTTCTTCCTCACTGCCCCGGCTGATATCGAACACATCGATGTGGTAGTTGGTTTCTCCCTTCACCAGGGGCCGCCACTTGAAGGCAAATCCCTGGTGGACGCTCAGCCAGAACTTGGGCGCGGGCGGTTGGCCCTCGGGCTGGCCCTCCTGGTATTCCATGGGGAATAACCGCGCCCCCACCTTCCATTGCCGCTGTTCCCGGGAGACAAGGGTCAGGCCATGAGATTCGTTGCCGAAGGTGAACAGAAGAAAGCGATCGTCACCCAAGGAAGCCCCGCCCATGGTTCCCATGGTCAGCGGGGGATAGGCGGCGCCGTTGGGTTTCAAATCATGATCGAAGCCAAGGATCTCGCGGCCGTTTGAAATCAACAGAATTTCCTGTTTGGTGACGCCCAGGCCCAGGGGCGTGGCCCAGACGTCCGCCTCGGCGCTGCTTTCATCCAGAAGCGCCACCAAGTCGCCGTTCGGCTCAAAAAGCGCAACCTGGTTGACCGGGGTGCCTACCGCCAGGATCCGCTCGCCGACAGCGTAGAAACTGATGAAGTTGGCATCGGTGAAACCATGGCGCTGGAGATCGATGGCGCTTGGTTCCGCGTTGCCTAGAGCCCAAAAGTAAAACAAAATAAGCACAATTAACTCCAAATTTCCCGTCTAATTCTAGGGATAACGAAAAGCCTAGCAATTATCATATTCCTAGGCAATCGTTCAATCAAGCCATAAATCCAAAAGAAAGCCTTTTGTTTCCACGGTTATAGGCGGAATGAGCGGCTTGCAAGGGGCGGCCCCTTTGTCCCTGTTCGTTCTCGGCCAGGACTTCGGGCCAAAAATTGCGGGCTCCCGCCCGCTGTCGGGGAAAAGGTTTGAAATGCCTGCCCCGGCCGGGCTTGGCGGCCCCTCCGCTTCCCGCTAAAATGGGAGTCCTTGGAGGTAGTAAGCCATGAATGCGGATGACCAACTCTTGGAACGCATGCGGCGATTGCTCGGAGGAAAGCCGGGTATGCGCGAGAAGAAAATGTTCGGCGGCGTGACTTTTTTCCATCGGGGCAATATGTGCTGCGGGGTGGCCAAGGGCGAGTTGGTGTTGCGCGTTGGTCCGGAAGCCGCGGCCAAGGCGGTGGAAGAACCTCATGTGCGGCTTTGCGATTTTACGGGACGCCCCATGAAGGGCTGGGTGCAGGTCGCGCCACAACGTCTTGCCATCCGGGACGACCTGGCCGACTGGCTTGACTTGGCGCTAGCTTTCGCCGCCGGCTTACCGCCCAAGCCCGGGTATTGATTCTTAGGAGAGCCCTGACGGATGCGGCAAGAGAATCGGGAGCGGAGTCCATGATAGAGGGCATTTTCTTGGATTTGGACGGCACCATGTACCGCGGAGGAAGCGCGGTCCCCGGCGCCGCGCAATTCGTACGGGGCTTGCGGGCTCTCGAAATCGGGTATTTGTTCGTCACCAATCGAGCCAGTCGCCCTCCCTCCGAGGTGGTGGCCCAACTGCGCGGCATGGGCATTCCCTGCGAGGAAGAGGATGTGCTGACCTCGGCTCAGGCCACGGCCTCCTGGTTGGAGCCGGGAACCGCATACGCGATCGGTGGAGATGGGCCGATTCAAGCTCTCTCAGAAAAGGGCTTTACCCTCACCGACGAAAACCCCCGCTACGTGGTGGTTGGGTTGGATGCCCGCATCGATTACGCGGGCATTGAAAAAGCCGCCCGCTTGGTGATGGCCGGCGCCAAATTGATCGGGACCAACCCGGATCGGGCCCTGCACTCGGATACAGGGGTATCGCCGGGTAACGGCGCAATCGTGACCGCCATCGCCATGACCGCCGGGGTGGAGCCCGTATACGTGGGCAAGCCGGAGCGGCCGATCTTTGAGATTGGGTTGCGGCGTTTGGGTCTCCAACCGGGAGAGACGCTGGTGGTTGGCGACAATCTGGATACCGACATTTTGGGAGGCCGGAAGGCGGGAATGCAAACCGCGTTAATTTTGACCGGAATATCTTCGCGAGAGGACCTGACCCGATCGGCGGCGCAACCTACCTGGGTGGTTGACAACTTTGATGAATTAACCGGGCTAATTCACAAAAACCGGATCTGAGGGGCGGATGCCTGGCATGGTTTCCAAGCGTTTGGCTGGTTCAAGTTTTTTTGGATTTGACGAAATTGTTGAGATCCATGCGAATTGAGCCTAGAATGGGCGCATTGAATCATAAGGAGACCCATGTGTATTGTTTCAACCGCTTCCGCTCCAGAATGTTTTGGACGATTCTCTCTCTGTGCCCCCTGGTTGCCGCGGGCGAGGAACCGAGCCTCACGGACCTGTTGACCACGGAGCTGGACGTAAGTGAGGAACAGGCAAAGGGTGGCGCGGGCGCTATTTTTAACTTTGCAAAGAGCAAGCTTTCCGGCGAGGACTTCTCCCAAATTGCAGCGGCCGTGCCGGGCATGGACAAATTGCTGGGCGCCGCGCCCAAGGCCGATGCCTTGGGGGGCATGTTGGGGAATGCTCTCGGTGGCGATGGCGGCTCTCTCGCGGCGGCGGCGGCGTTGGCGGGCCCCTTTTCCAAGCTTGGGCTCGACGAGGGAATGGTGGCCAAGTTCCTGCCAATAGTGTTTTCGTATGTGCGCAAAAAAGGCGGAGAAAAAGCCTTCGGCATGTTGAACAAGATTCTGGGCTGAATTCGGTTCAGTCGGCCTTGTGGCGCGTTTCGCGCGATATCCATTCCAGAAAATCGGGGATGCCCCGTTGAATGGGCAGGGCCACGATGCAAGGGCAGTCATAGCCGTGAAATTGCTTGACTCGTGAGCAGAGGCTGTCGAAATGTTCGCGGCTGGTTTTGGCGATCATGGCGACCTCGTCGCTTTCCTGAATGGCGCCTTCCCACCAATACATGGAGTTGATGGCGTCGATGATGTTGACGCAGGCAACCAGCCGCTCTTCCAGCAAAACCCGGCCGAGCTTCCTTGCCTCATCCTTGCCGGATGCGGTCATGTAGACCCAAAGAAATTCTCCCGCCATGGCTTCCCTCCGCGTTCCATTGTACCCCAAGTTCGGACCCATGAGCGCCGCGGTCCAAGCCATGCCGCAACAGCCCGGGTTTCGGGGGAACCTCCGGCATTCAGCGCCTTCCGCTTTGGTGGAGGTTCTGTTATGGTTCCACCATTCCTCTCGTTGAGCCGCCTCTATGGTGTTTCTGGTCTCGATGCTAAATAAATAGAAGCAACAGCCTACCGACCCTGATGGGGTGGGCGGTGAATGTCCGCCTTGGAAAAGCCTGACCTTGAAGGCTGACCTTTAGAATTGAGTGTTAGGAGCTGACTCGTGGAAACCGTGAAAAAAAAGGCGCTGATTTTTGGCGCCGCGGGCAGAGTAGGCCTCGATATGGTCAAAGCCTTGCTCCATCATCCTATCGATATCGCCGTGGCGGATAATGTCAATCCGAAGCGGCTAAAAGAGAAAATTTTTCGGGCAATCGTGGAAGCGCGATTATTTCACGATGACCTAAGGAGCACCGTCAATATTTATGGCGGCTTGGATGTGTTGGACGAAGCGAAGGTTGGGGAGCTACTGGTCAAAGAAAAGCCTGATATTGTTGTGAATTATGCCATTCCATTTACATGGGACGCGACCAAGCGATTGCCGAACTACGAGAAAATAAGCCGGGCGGGGCTGGGCGCATTCGCTGCCGTGCAGGCGTTGGCGCCAAAAATCGTTGCGCGGGCAATTGCCGTGAGCGAGGTCGGGGCAACCTACATCGTTGGAAACTTGCCTGACATCACCATTCCCATCCTTTATGGCCTGAAAGAAAAAGAGGGACTGGCTTTACCCGTCTCCGGCGCGGGCAACGTTGGTTTAATTGAGGCGGCGCTGAAACACCAAATTGCGACCGAGCGCCGGATCAATGCTTGGGAACTGACCGTACTTCTGGTCGCCCATCATGTTCATTGGGTGGCCCCGCGAGAACCGGGTTATCGCAATGATGCGCCTTTTTTGCTGAAGGTATTGCACCAAAAAAACGATATCACCGACAGCTTGGGCGACCTGAGAGCGCTCATGAACAGAGCTATCCTCAATTGCTATGAGCCCGGGGCGGGTTTTTCCAGCACCACGGCGCTGTTAGCCGCAAAATTAGTTTTGGGTTTGCTCCACGACCAAAAACAATTTCACATGCAACACGTACCCGCGCCGAATGGTTTGCCCGGCGGCTATCCCGTTATCGTGAAGAATGGGGAGATCAGGACAAACCTGCCCTCGGAATGGCGACAGGCTGACGCCGAAGAGCTGATGAGGCAGGCTCATCAACGAGATGGAATTAACAAAATTGCCAAGGATGGCAGCATTCATTTTCATCCCCGGTCCATTGCCATTCTGAAAAAAGAATTGGGTATGGAACTGCCGGCGATTGTAAGCCCGGGCGAGTTGGAATTGGTGGCAAAAGAGCAAATACGCATTGCGCAACACGCGGTTAAGTCCCTTTCGTAACCAGGAAATTACCCCCGCAACGCGCGTTCGAGGATGCGCGCCGCGCTGAGCGCGCCGTCCTCTCCCTGTTCCGGCATTCGCTCTTGCGCCAAAAGTATTTCCAGCTCATTCAGCCAGCCTCCCTCGTGAAAGGCCCCGGCGGCGATGGTTTGATGGGGAAGGTTTCTCCGCACGAAGTCAGCCAGCACCGGCGACTCCCGGAAATCGGGCCTTTCGATAAAAGCCAGTGGCGTTCCCGCGCGCCAGGTCTCCGCGACCGTGCTGTACCCCAGCTTCGCGACAACCGCATCCGCCGCGCGCACCAGATCCGGGTGATGCCAATTTCCCGACTTGGAAAAGTAGATCAGGTTGTCCTCGTGTCCTTCCCGATTTCCGGAAATGAGAAACCGACATTTGGGGTAGCCGCGCAAACGGTGGAGGAACCCTAACTCTTGTTCGATGCCGCCCATGGTAATCAGCACGAGTTTTTCATGGGGACCGATTCCCAGCCGTTTGCGCGCGACGGCTCGAGCAAGCCGAAATTTTCGGGCGATGGGCGGGGTTCGCATTGCCTTGGCGGATGGGCTGCATACCGGATCGGTTTGGATGTGTCCGCTGGCCCGCGCATAGCTTTCGCCTAGCCAGGAGATGTATGGCTGGAAAGCGGGCTCTAAATCCAGGTAGCCCGCGTAGATCCAGTCCCAGGTGAAGTTCTCCACCAAAACCGAGGGCAAATCCGCGCGCGCGGCGGCCTCGATGCCCAGCGCCGCGATATCGCAGACCACCAGCCGGCATTTTAATTCGCGCAGCCTGGCGGCGAGATCCTCGACCCGGGCCGCCGCCGGCGGAAATG
>JBGTRP010000507.1:0-5657 GCA_041940685.1 Acanthopleuribacteraceae bacterium | reverse complement strand
GCTCAGAATTATCAGGTAGGTCCGGGCGACCTTCTCAGGGTTTCGGTCATCGAACTGGAGGAAATCGCCAACCAATACCGTATCGACAATTCGGGATACCTGACCCTGCCATACCTGGGCCGCATCGAGGCCAAGGGCAAAACCGTGGCCGAACTCGTCAACACAATTACCGAAAAACTCAAGCTTCAGTTCGTCAACGACCCCCATGTGTTCGTGGATCTCGTCGAATACAATTTTAGGCCGATTTCCGTAATTGGCGCGGTGAAGACGCCCGGCAGGCTCGCGCGCGTCACCGGCAATATCGACCTCGTGGAGGCCATTATTCAGGCTGGCGGCGTGCTCGAAAACGCCAGCGACCGGATTTTGGTGATGCGCAAGAACCCGGATGGAATTGGAGAAACTCTTGAAATAAGCTACAACGAGCTGATGATCCAGGGAAAGTCCTACCTCAATATCCCCCTCTACCCGGGCGACACCATTAATATTCCCGTGGAGCAACCCCTGATCGTCTCGATTATCGGCGAGGTGAACCGGCCCGGCGAACTCAAGTTTTCCCGGGACAGCAAAATCACCATTTTGAGGGTGATCGCCGCCTCCGGCGGGTTCACCGACTATGCCAAGCGGCATAAAATCCTGGTGAAACGGGATGTTCGAGGCGAGGCCAAGGAATTCAAAATCAATGTCAAGGCCATTCAGGATAACCGTCAGGCGGATTTTGTGATGGAGCACAACGACGTGGTGATCGTGCCTTGAGCCTGCCGGATGTCCCAGGAAGACCCGCCCCCCGAAAATTTACGTAAAGGATTGCCGTTTTGAGCGCCGACGAGGATCTTTTCCGCCGTATCATGGACCAAATGGGCGTTCGTGGGTCCCAATCGAAGAAGGGCGGCGAATCCGGGAAAGGCCTTAATCGCTCTGCTCCGAATTCACAAGAACGCGACGAGCATGAGCTCTTTTTGAATCATGTGGAGGAGATGATCGGTTTTGAGGACAAGGATCTCCTGACTCCGGAACCGACCAAGCCTTCCACTCGCCGGATCAAGGCTGGCAAGGGCAGGCTGAGGTTTCAATGGGAAGAGAGCTTGGATCTGCACGGTATGACCACGGTAGAGGCTTTGGACCAACTCGCCTCCTTCGTGACCCGTGCATTTGCCCAGGGCCAGAAATCAATCATGGTGATTACGGGAAAGGGGAAGCACTCGGCCGGCGGGGTTGGGGTTTTAAAACGCGAGGTGGAACAATGGATTCTGCAAAAGGGGAAACGGTTCATTGCCTCTTACGCGGAAGCGCCCCGCGCCCATGGCGGGAGAGGCGCCTACATTCTCAATCTGCGCGGGGATTGACGCCAGGTGGCGCTCGCGAGGGTCTAAGCTTTGCCGCCCTGAGCCTCTCGGAGGATGGGTTCCAGATCCTCGGGGTCACAGGCATAGGATTGGCCGCAGAACGAACATCGAAGCTCAAGAGGCTCTTTCGAAGCGCGCATTTCCCGCAAATCTTTTTCCGCCAAGCCGCTTAAAAGTAGCAACATGCGCTCCTTGGAGCAGGGACAGGCGAACGCGACCTCGGTTTCCGCCAAGAGCTTTAAAGGCAAATCCTCGAACAAACGGTCGAGAATCTGATCCTGGCCGTCGGGCGCGGCGAAACATTCGCCTAGCGAGGGCAGGCTCGCGATGCGGTCTTCCAGCAAAAACAACAAATGTTCGTTGGCGCCGGGGAGCGCCTGGATCAAAATGCCGCCCGCGCCCCCGATGCCGAGTTCCGCATCGAGGCCCGCGCCGAGTTGAATGGCGGAAGGGACCTGTTCGCTTTTTAAGAGGTAGTTGGCGAAATTGAGCGCCATTTCGCCCGCGACCAAGGGCACCACGCTGGTGAACACCTTGTCCGTGGGTTTGGTTTTGCGCTTGACCGAGAGTCGACCGGAGCCGACCGCCTGCTGGAACAGCCCCAATTTGGGGTTGGGAGAAAAATCAAGTTGCGGATGGCCCGCGGCGCCGCGCACATGACCCAGCGTGTTGGCTTCCGCGGTGATCGTTTCCATGGGTCCATCGCCATCGAAACGGACCATCAGGGTCCCCTCGTCTTTGAGGTTCGCGCTCATCAAAACCGCGCCTGTCATGGCCTGTGTCAGCAATTGCAGGGCGATAGGGGAGGGGCTCAAGCGTTGGAAAACCGCGCGGCCCGCGCCGGTGGTCTCGGCCACCATTGCCTTGAACTGACCTTCCTCGTGGATGTAACGTCTCAATACCGAGGTCAATACTTCCTCCACCCGCGCGGCTCAGGCCTCCCCTGGCCGGCCCTATTATGGCCAGGGGCCCGCCAAAATGCAATGCCGCCCGTCATTGGAGAAAGAAGGAAAATTCGAGTCGCCCTGGAGGAAGAACAGTATGGAATGAGGTCAGTCGAGCAGGCGGAAGTACACGTCGACCTGACCCATGCCTACATCTTGCACGGACCTGCTTTCTGAAATAATGACAGGACTCGGGCCCATTCCGTTTCAAAACATAGTAGCGTACGCGGTGATAAGTTCATTGCTCGGCCCACTGGCGCGAGTCGTAACCCTTACGCGGTATTTACACGAGTCGCCAAATACGCGCCCGATAGAAGAAACTTTCACCATGACAACTAATGCCTGTGAAAAAAACCAGCAAAAGTTGAAAATCAATAGGAGCATTAGGACTTTAATAAATTTTGTGAACAGGTGATTTCCCATCATTTTGGCGCAGTCCTTTCGAGCGCCCTTGCCTTAAAGGCGGCAATCCATTCCTCTGAGGGTTCAACAAAATAGGATCGACGCATATAAGGTACAAAAACCTCAAAAATATAAGAAACCACGATCCGCCGCCCTTGGTTAGATAAAGCCGACAATACCTCCACCGCCCAGTCTCTTTGGATTTCTTTTCTTAAGTTTTGTTCAGCGACGATTCGCGCGCGGATTTCTGGTTCCGACATTTCTGTCAATATTTTTCCTTTTTTCTCTGAATGAAATCGACTGTTGAAATATGACCGATGATCGATTTCTTCCCTGAAAGCTTCACTTAAATTTTTGAGGTCGATTGCTGGTAACCCTCTCGCGTTAAGTTCACGAACCGTGTAAATATCTTCGTCTCGAAAATCATCCCAAAGTAAAGAAAGCGGGTCTTGAATTTTGATAAATTGGGGGTGCGGGTTTCCATCGACCTCTAAATATCCGTTCTTGACAGTCAAACCTTCCACGGGAACGCCGCTTCTCTGGATCTGTTCGTATTTCTGTTTCAGCTCCGCATCGATTCGCCGATCGCGTTCATTGATAAAGCGTGCAATATCGTTGAGGCCCTCTAATTTAGAAAAAATACTCCCGGGCGTCATTGACTCATTGGAATCCTGTAGCCAAAGTAAAAGCACGATGACGGTGAGCATGCTCAGCCCCTCAAAGGTGAGTTGAGGAGATAGTTTTAAAGGTGAAAATAATTTATTTTAATTCGATAAATAAATCAAGCAACACAATTGTAAATAATAAGGAAATATTGTTTTACATAGTCTTGCAGATGCCATGCCGCATCCCTTTCTCGAATTCCTCTTTTAGGCGCTTGCAAGGCGATTACCCGCCATCCGGTCTCGATTCCTTCTCGCCGCGGCGGCCGAGTTGACCCCTCTTCCTTCTCTGTAATAGAATAGCGGGCTACGTGCGGCATGCGCATGAGGCCGCCAAGCGGCCTTGCCGGGAGACGACGCGCACCCAGCGGCAAGGAGCGGCTCGCGCGTACAACCGCAAGACGCGGGAACGCTAACCCCGAACCCCATTTGCTCTCTGATTCAGCGGCAGGATGGGCGGATCGGAATGGAGAAGGGACAGGTATGAAAGCGAACGCGGCTCTGGATAAAGCATTTCAACATTTTCAAAAGAAAGATTTTAAAAAAGCGGAAAAGGCCTTCGGCGACCTCCTAAAAAAAGCGAGTACGCCCGAATGGATGAAAGTTCGAATCAAGAAGTTTCAAAACATCGCACATCAGCGCAATGAGGGAGATCGGGAACCCGAAAAGTTTGAATCCCGCCATGTGTTTTATTTTATGAACTTAGGCCAATACGAAAAGGCGGAATCCCTGCTCGAGAAGGTCGAGATGAACGAGGGCACCCGCGCTTACTTGAAAGCGGAAATGAAAATTGAGCAGGAGCAGCTTTCAGAAGCCGCGGAATTTCTCGAGGAAGCCATTAAGCACCAGCCCTCCAACACGGGTTACGCGCTCAATTCGCCAGTCTTCGGGCCCCATCTCAATCGGGAAGAATTCCAGTTTTTGCAAAAGGCGATTGCCGATAAGAAAGAACAACAGGACTAAGGGTTTCGTGTCGAAAGCCAATCGCGGCTAGGAAAAAAGGCGGTGTGCGCCCGTCTGGAGCGTTGCGGCAACCTGGAGGCATGGTGCGGGTCATCCTAAAGATCGATGTCCCCTATGGGGATATTCCCCTGGCCGGCGTATCCGCGAAGGACCGGATGACTGCGATATTTCGGCAGGCCATATCCGAAGACATCGCTTTAGAAGAGTTGTCCGCTGCGACCGGTTCAACGAAGGGTGAAACCCTCTGGGTCTACGGCCTTTTCCCCTTTTTGGAGCGCGCCGATTTGGAGCGCTTCCTAGTCTCCGCCCGGGATCATTCCAGCGCGATTTGGCATCCCGGCGGCGATGTTCGCCACGGCATTTTGTTTGCCCGCCAAGCCTCCGCGGCTCTACAGGCGGCCTCCTGCCTGGAGGAGGCCCTGGCGAGCATGTCCTCCGCGCCCCATCATTTCGGCCATGGCGGGGAGGCAAGCCCTTGTCCCCACACGCCCGAAACCCTTGCTACATGCCAGAATCTCGCCTTTGAACGCAATGTAAGCGCATTCCTGAAGGCGGGCGTGCGGATCGTCAGCCCGGCCCATACCTGGGTGGAAACCGGAGTAGAGATCGCCGCGGGCGCTTTACTGGGACCCAATGTGTACCTGGCCGGCGCGACCAAGGTAGCCGCGGGCGCGGAAATTCACATGGGCTCTGTGCTGCATGACGTCACCGTGGGGGATGGCGCGATCATCAAACCCTATTCCGTGATCAGCGAGAGCGTGATCGGCGCCGGCGCCTGGGTGGGACCCTTTGCCCATGTGCGGCCCGGAACGGTTTTGGAGGAAAGGGTCAGGGTCGGCAATTTCGTGGAGACCAAGAAGGTGCATATGGCGGCCGATAGCAAGGCCAGCCACCTCACCTATCTCGGAGACGCGCGCATCGGCCGGGAGACCAATATTGGCGCGGGCACCATCACCTGTAATTACGACGGTTTCAACAAGCACCAAACCCAGATTGGTGACCGGGTGTTCATCGGGTCCGACAGCCAGTTGGTGGCGCCGGTGACCCTGGGCGACGACAGTTTCGTGGCCGCGGGCAGCACCGTTACCCGCGATGTGCCCGAGGGGAGCCTGGCGATTTCCCGCGGCAAGCAGGTAGTCAAAGCGGATGCCGCGCGCAGGATACGCCAACGAGCCCAAAGAAAGAAGCCCTCGGAACCCGATAAGTCCTGACGCCGCCCGGCTCCCGACCGCCGTTGCCATAACCAGATCGATGGTGGAAAAAAAACGCCTCAGGGGATCTTCGGCACGCGGCGATTCGACGGATACGCAGCCTGAAATTTCCAGTTCGACAACCGAGGAAAT
>JBGTRP010000506.1:0-5659 GCA_041940685.1 Acanthopleuribacteraceae bacterium | reverse complement strand
AAAACCCCGTTGAAAATAATACATTTAACTTGTATTATTATTGTTTAAAATAAATAATGAGTCAAGTCTTCTAACAACTCGGCATTCCACTGCGAATTCATGACAAGCTCCTTTCGCTCGAAAAGGTTGTCGGGCGCGTTCGATCCCCCTGCCAGCGCCCGGATGATGGGTTGGGAGGCGGTATTGCGATGAATCGCGGGGAGTGGAGAAATCAATCGGAACTTTCCGATTGGGGGAATGAATCTCGCGCCCCCTCGCCTCATCCTGCTTACCGTTCGCTCCTCGCCAAACGGGGTTAAACCCTTTCGTTTTTTCTAAAAAATCTTCGGGAGCCGGTCTTGAACCGAAATCAAATACCAAGTTAAACTTGCGCAAATCCGAAAAATTGGAGCCCACTTGAATCCAACCACGGGCGAGCTACCCATCACATCCCTGCTGAACCGCTGGCAGGAAGGCGACCGCGATGCACTCGAGGAATTGATCCCTCTCGTTTACCAGCAGCTCTGTCTCATCGCACGCAAGCATATGCGCGGGGAGCGAGCGGACCACAGTTTCTCCACGGGCGATCTGGTCAATGAGGCCTACTTCAAATTGTTCGGTCATCAACACAAAAAATGGGCGGACCGGGTTCATTTCTTCGCCGTGGCCGGCCGGGCCATGCGCAATATCCTCATCAACCACGCGTCCCGCAAGAATACCCTGAAACGGGGCGGTTCCGAATTTGAGCGGGCCATCGTAGAGCTGCATCAACTGGGGGATCGTCCCCAAAAGGTGCTCAGCGATTTGGACGAGGCCATCACACGGCTCGAAAAGCGGGACAAATACGTGGCCCTGGTGGTGGAGTTGCGCTATTTTTGCGGGCTCACCATCGAGGAAATGGCCGAAATCCTGCCCATATCGGCCGCCACCATCAAGCGCAAGCTCGAGCTGGCCCGTGTGTGGCTGGACCGCTATTTGGGTTGAGGCGAAAGGGAAATCGAGCCGTTTCCCGCCAAAAACTTGCTTGAGGAAACAGACGCGCATTGGCTTGGCGGATGGAGGCGAAACCGAATTAGGGGAGTGTGTGGATGAACCGCGAGCCAAAAAACCATGAGCCGGATCCTCCTTCCGAGTGGGATTTGTTGGAACAGCTCTATTTCGAGGGGCGATCCCTGGAGCTTGACGCCCGGACACAATTGTTGGAGCCCTATCGCGGAACACACCCCGACCTTGTGGAAGAGCTGGAAAAGCTTTGGCGCCACAAGCCGCACCAGGATTCTCTATTCAATGCCCTGCCGCGCATTTCCCGTTCCTTTTGGCGCGAATTTGTCGAGGAGAAACCACCGGAGCGGGTTGGTCCCTACGAGATCCTGGAGGAGTTGGGCAGTGGCGGCATGGGCGTGGTCTACAAGGCGTTGCAGCCCAAACCGCTATCCCGGCAGGTAGCGGTCAAGGTCTTGCCGGCCGCCTTTCATGGCCCTACCTGGCGCGCGCGGTTCGAAATGGAACAAAAAACGCTGAGCACCATGAGCCATCCTCATATCGCCACGGTCCACGATGCCGGCGTCACCCCCGAGGGCCTGCCCTTCCTGGTGATGGAATTGCTGGAGGGCCGACCGATCACCCAATACTGTGACGGCAAGGGGCTTGCCATTCCGCGGCGCCTCGATTTGTTTACCCAGGTTTGCGAGGGCGTCAGCCATGCCCACCGCAAGGGGATCATCCATCGGGATTTGAAACCCACCAACGTGATGGTGATCGAGCAGGACGGCCGGCCCGTACCCAAAATCATCGATTTCGGCATCGCCGGTTCCGAGGATGTAACATCGCCGGTTGCGGGTGGCGATGCCTTGGGAACGCCCGCTTATATGAGCCCCGAGCAGGCGGCCGGACAACGGGAGAAAATCGATACCCGGAGCGATATTTATTCACTCGGCGCGCTACTTTTCGAATTACTCGCGGGCAAACCCCCGCTCGATGCGCGGCTCCGGGAGACGCCCGACTTCCGCGACCGCTGCCGGGTCGTTGCGAGCTGGCCTCCGGAACCGCTGGCTGACCAGGCGAGGAAACTGGTTACACGGGAAAGCGCGGCCGCCAGGAACACGACATCTCAACGGCTGATACGCGAGCTCGAGGGTGAGTTGGACTGGATCCTGAGAAAAGCCCTGGCATTTGACCCGGAGGCCCGTTACGCGAGCTGTTCCGAGTTGATGGACGATCTTCGCCGTTTTCAGACCAATCGGCCGGTTCTCGCGGTCCCCGGGCGGACCTGGTATCCGTTGAAAAAGTGGTTCCTCAGCCACAAATGGCTGGTGGGCGGTGCCATGACCCTAATCGCCGCGTTGGTTCTGGCCCTAATCATCAGCCTTACTTCCCTACGCGCGGTGCGCGCCTCGGAGTTGCACCTCCGCGAGGTGCATGAATTCTCAGAGAGCATATTCAGGGAAGTTGGGCCATACTACAGGGGAAGGGATGTAAAGGTGATCGAGCTCTTGGATGACGCGGCGCGCGGCATCGGACAGAAATACGCGGGCCAACCCGAACTGGAACGTTCCATTCACGAGGTTCTCGCCCGTTCCTACCACGATCTGGGGCTGTACGCGGAGGCGGAAACCCATTTCGCACGGGCCGCCGAGCTGTCCATGGCAGGCGGTAAGGCCGAAGATGAATCTACCCTGTCCATCATTGGGGACCTCGCCTATAACCTCTTTCACGCGGGCGGAAGAGCGCGGGCGCGGGAGCTCTACCGGAATGCGGTTGCCGCGGCAGAGCGCCGCCATGGCTGGAAACATCCCCTGACTTTGAAGCTCAGCAACGGTTACGCGTTTGTGTTGGCCAGGCTGGGACAGGTGGAATCAGCCCGCGCTTTGTTTACATCCACGCTGAAGCAACAACGCCAGCTCTTGGGCTCCACCCATTCGGAAACCCTTTCCACGCTTAACAATTTCGGCGATCTGCTGCTGGAATCCCAAGAATTCGCGCGAGCCGAGCAACTGTTCACCGAAGCCTTGGCCGCCTACCGAGAAAAAAAGGAACAGCCCGACCCTTATACGGCCACTCTCATGCACAACCTGGCATTCGCCTATCTGGGGCAAGAACGGTATCCCGAGGCCATCGAGCTCAGCCAAGCCGCCCTGAAGCTCCGAGAGAAAATGCTGGGATCCCAACACCCGGAAAGCCTGAGTACGGTCAATCTTCTGGCCACGGCTATGGGTAATTCCGGCTCACCCCGTCGGGCGATAAGCCTGCTTCAGGAATCCTTGGCCGGCTTACCGCAACGGGCAATAACCGCGCCCGAGCGCCTGAAGCTACGGCATAACCTGGGCCATTTCCTCATGATCGCGGGAGATCTGAAAAGTGCGGAGGAGGTGCTGCGGGCAACCTGGCAGGAACGATCCGACACCCTTGGCCCGGAAGATTTAGACACATTAAAAACGCGCTTTACGCTTGGCGAGGTTCTTTGGGCCTCGGGGCGTCGGGTTGAAGCGATCGCCATTTTCGGAGAGGTGGTAGCGGCCGCCCGACATTCTCTCGGGAATGGGCATCCGTACTATAAGACCTTTGCCGGATATTGGACCGCGGCAAAAAAGGATCTTCAAAACCCGTGAAGGAAGCTGGCGTTGTGTCAAACATTTCATGCCGCAATGGGGGTTCAATTGGAAAGCAAAGAAAAACTCGCGGAAAGGCGGTAGAGTAGGGGCGGCAGAACCGCCCCCCTCGTCAAACCCAGCGTTCGGATTTCCCGAACTGGGCTTTCCCACGGTTTCAGCCGGAGACATGCGCGGGCGGCCTGAGCTGAGATTTCCGCTTCGTCGAGAGCCGCTTCAAGCCCCGTCTCGTGAGGCAGTGATAGAGGGTCTCTCCTTTGCGGCGAGGTTTGCTCACTCTCTGACTGCGGGTACAAAGAAAACGCCGGAACCTCACCAACAGATAGTTATTGATCTTTCGAAACTGCAACGATGGATACCCGAAATCAAAGTATTGAGACCAAGCCCCCAGCAAAAGATTCACTTCCGCGACAGCTTGACCTAGAGATTTCGAGTCCTTATTCGTCAGCTCCTTGATCTTTTCCCTCAGTCGGGAGATTGATTTGTCCGACGGGGCTACATGCAAGTAGTTCCACCCCCGGTTCAGTTGGTCACCCCGGTACTGGAAGCGGAACCCTAGAAAGTCCAGGGCTCCCTGTCCTCCCCTCTTTCAGGTTCCGCCAGATCTCTTCCAGCCCCTGATGCGCATTGCGCCCGGGTCTAAACCCGTAAGAGCAGTCTTCAAAGTCCGCTTCAAATATTGGTTCTGTCACCAATAGCACGGCTCTCTGAACCACTCGATCCACAATGCATGGGATACCTAACGGGCGTAATTTCCCGTTAGCTTTGGGGATGTACGTCCTTCGCACCGGTTGAGGTCGGTAGCTTTCTTCCTTCAGGGATCTTTCAATCCCCTCCAGAAGTTCCGCCTTTCCCTCCGGGGTCGACTCGACGACCTCAAAAGTCATCCCGTCTATTCCCGCTGCACTCTTGACCTTGCGCACCTGTTGATAGGCTGTCTCCAGCACATCCCGTCGCCACACACGGTCATATAGCGCATAAAACCGGTATCCCTTTTCCCGCTTGGCCTTTCGGCCTAGTTTCCATCTCAGTAAGGAGACTCGGACCGGCATTCCACCCTCTGGGCGAAATCCCTTCTCCAAAGTAGGCTTTAATGGAGCGATTTCGACTCAAGAAGCTCTCCTTTCCTTTTCGATTTCATCGTTACCGTGGTAGGGTCCCTTCGCTCCACGAGCATTACCCCGTTTCCCTGCTACTATGAATCCCTCCGACTTCCTATCTGGCCCGATGCTTGGTTATGGATTCCCAGTCACGGTTGCCTTCGGGGAACCTCGTCCCCGCCTGCACCAGACAAGCTCTCCCAGGTTCCTTGGTGATTCTTTCGGTACGTGCTCTCCCTGACTACCCCGCCGGGCTCGAAAGGTGCCTACGCTCGTTGCTTCCCTCTCAATTACAGGCTTCACCACCTCTGGAAGGCTGGCCGCCCGGGACTTGCGTGACGAGGCCCATAAAGGGGTCGCTTCCGCTAGGGCCCGCACCTTCGTCATCTAAGAGGTTCCCTCCCTTCGCCCCATCAGGTTCCCCGCTGAGACCGGCCCGCTTCTCGGTTTCCCGAGGGACCGTGACTACATGTCGAACAAGCAATTCACATGACTAACTCCTTTCAGTTAGCAAGATTCACCAGGCTTACCCTGGCACACCAAAGCTCGCTAAGAAAATATCTCTCAACCTTCTTGGTTTAAAAAAGGTAAATAACGTTCTTCTTTTGCGCCTTGGCGGCTTTGCGAGAGAAAATTCCTGTTCTCGGATGAAAGCCTATTACGCTTTGCAAAGACGTAGTAGACGTGACATGACACTAGCTTGAGTCCATCCAGAAACAACAAAATTCACCACTGAGGACACGAACCCCCTGTGTCAGGCTAGTTGTCACCTTAAGATTTTTGATATGGAGACAACAGATGGCCTACTCGGTAGAATTTAAGAAAGCCGCGGTGGAGAAGCTGCTGGCCTACAACAGCCCTGGTCTGCTTGCGCTCGCCAAAGGATTGGGTGTTTCCAAAGGGAGCCTGAAACGCTGGAGAGATTTTTACGCGCGGGAGATCGTCGACCCGGAGGTGGCCCCAACCATGGTC
>JBGTRP010000505.1:0-5670 GCA_041940685.1 Acanthopleuribacteraceae bacterium | reverse complement strand
CCCGCCGCTGTTCCACAATTCGCAATGTAAAGACATTGAGCAGACCCAAATCATGGACCAGGTCCAAAATCTCTTGACGCTGAACCAAATCCCAGAAATCGCCGGCCCCCAATAAACGGCCGCCATCCACCACCATCACCTGCCTGGTGAGTTGCAGGATCTCTCCCAAATCATGGCTGATATAGATCATGGGAACCCGCATGCTCTCTTTGATGCGACGCAAAAAGGGTAGAATCTGCCGCTTGAGGCCCCGGTCGAGAGAAGCCAGGGGTTCGTCCAGCAAGAGCATGGCCGGGGAACGCAGCAACGCCCTCCCCAGGGCAACCCGTTGGGATTCCCCACCGGAAAGCTGCCAGGGCCGTTTGTCGAGTGTGGCGCCTAACTCGAGCAAGGAAACCACTTCGTCAAAAGATACCCGCCGAGCCCTTGCCGAGATGCGGCTCTCCCCATAGCGGAGGTTTTGCCGGACGGAGAGATGGGGGAACAAACGGCTTTCTTGAAACACCACGCCCAGTTCACGCCGCGCGGGCGGGACATCCAACCCCTTCTCGCTGTCGTAAAGCGGTCGATCTTCTATTCGCAACCAGCCCCGGCGCGGTTTTTCGATCCCGGCGATCAGGTGCAGGAGAGTGGTCTTTCCCGCGCCCGATGGTCCGAACAATCCGGTGATGCGCTGGTCCAATTCCGCCGATATATCCAGGGAAAAGTCACCCTTGGCCAATTCAAAGGAAAAGTCTATCTTCATCGTGGCCCACTCACCCGCAGATGCATGCGTTTCGAGGACCATTCGGAGAGGATGAGCGCCCCCAGGGAGAGGAACAGCGCCATGAGACCCAAGGCCAGCACCGCGGATTCGCCATCGGCCGTTTGGAGATGGGTATAGACCGCCAGGGGCATGGTCCTTGTCTCTCCCTCAATATTGCCGGCCAAGGTAATGGTGGCCCCGAATTCGCCCAACCCGCGGAGAAAGGACAGGGTCAGACCCGTGAGAATTCCAGGCGCGGCCAGGGGCAGGGTGATGCTGCGAAACACATCGATTCGGGAGGCGCCCAGGGTAGCCGCGGCAACCTCCAGCTTGGCGTCGATCAGTTCCATGGCCAGGCGCACCGAACGAACCAGCAAGGGAAAACTCATCACCGCGGCCGCCAGGACGGCGCCCGCAAGGTGAAAGGCAATGGGAAAACCCAGAAGCCCCTCCAGCCAGCGGCCGAATGGCCCCGCGCGACCAAAGGCCAACAACAGAAAGTAACCGGTAACCACGGGAGGCAACACCAGCGGTGCGTAGACCAAAGCCTCCAACAGGCTTTTGCCGGGAAAATGTTTTCGCGCGAGCAGCCAGCCCATGGCGATTCCAGGTATCAGGATCAGCAACACGCAGAAAAAAGCAACCTTGAACGAAAGCCAAATGGCCAGCCAATCCGAGGAAGATAGGGTCATGGGTAGTTGGCTCCCGCGCGGTTTTTCCTAGACGCCGCGCCCATTATGACTTGAAAGGCATGGTTCAATCCAGCGCGGCTTCCCGCCGAAGATGGTCAGGACCGCTTTGCGATGGTTCGGCCTGGGATTCTCCCTTCTCCGGGAGACCAGGGCCTCCACCAACCGGGTCGAGGGCCAAAAAGCCCATATCCACGAAGCGCGCCATTGCGGAAGGCGAGTGTAAATAGCGGAGAAAGCCGCGGGCGTCAGGGCCGGATTGCGCCAATAGCGCCGCGTGATAAACAATGGGCGAATGGCTGTTTTCGGGGAAGCTGCCCAAAAGGCGAACTTCTCGGGAAAACCGTGCGTCGGTGAGGTACACGATCCCTAAATCCGCCTCACCCAATTCCACCAGGCGCAAGGCCCCGCGGACATTGGCGGTGGGAACCACGCGGTCGGAGATCCTATCCCACCAGCCAAGGGCGTGCAGGGCTTCCCTGGCATAGGCGCCAGCCGGCACATGGGCCGGATCGCCCATGGCCAATCGACCTGGCCAGGCTAGGGCAAAGTCGAAATCGCGCTCGAAACGCACGGGGCCGGGAGCGGCGCCCCGCCGGGCGACCAGCGCGAGGCGATTGCCCAACAAGCGGGAAGGGTTCACGCCCCCCAAATGACCGCGATTACGTAAATAATCCATCCATTCCAGGTTCGCGGAAATGTAGATATCGGCGCGGGCCCCCGCCTCGATTTGACGCGCCAGCGTGGAGGATGCCGCACCACTCAAAGAGACGCGGACCCCGCTCGAGGCCTCATATTCCCGCGCCAATCCGGCCAGCATCGGCTCCAGGCTCGCCGCGGCAAAAACCCGCACCACGGGAAGCCGCCGCGGTTCTCCGCAAGCAGCCAAACCCATCAGGGCCATGAGCGCGATTCCTGCCAAGCTTCGAGTCAACCATTCCACTCCGGGTTTCGTTGATGAGATGGAGGAAACCATAGCACGGTTCCCCATCCTTTACCCTCCAGGATGGGCTTCCATTTGGCGAGACGAGGCGAAGCAGGCAATTGACCCTTCACCTCGGGGCGCGAAATCTCTATACTGCAAGCCATGCCTCACCATTAGTTTTCGGGAACCGGTTTCAACCGCGAACGGGAAAGGGAAAATCCCGCGAGGCAAAGCTTAGCCGAGCTTGGCGGCTCGATCCGTTTGAACAGGAGAATGACAAACTGATGAACAAAAACCTGGCGACCAACCTCATCTGCCTGGCCATGATCGCGATTGGTTATACCCTGGCACCCGCCTCTATTGAGAAACAGGTATTGACCATGGGGTATTTCGGATTTTCGGGCGCGATCACCAACTGGCTGGCCATCCACATGTTGTTTGAGCGGGTACCCGGACTCTACGGCTCCGGCATTATTCCCTTGAAATTCGAATCCTTCAAATCCGCGATCCGCAACATGATCATGGACCAGTTCTTCACTGTTGAAAATATCGAGCGATTCATCAAGGGCGACTCCGGCATCAAGCCCAATTTGGAATCCGCGGTGACCCATTTGAATTACGATCTGATCTTCGACGGCTTCCTGGAGGTGGTCGCAAAATCCAAATTCGGGGGGATGTTGGCCATGTTCGGCGGCACGAAGGCGCTGGAGCCGATGCGGGAAACCTTCGCGGAAACCCTGAAGGAAAAATTGATCGAAATCACCCGCGAGCCCGATTTCCTGGAAAACCTGACCGGGGCGGATAGCGCCAACCACCACGAGGCATGGCAGGAAAAAATCGCCGAGATGGTGGACAATCGGCTCAATGAGCTGACGCCGCAAATGGTAAAGGAAATCATCCAAGAGATGATTCGCAGCCACCTCGGCTGGCTGGTGGTCTGGGGCGGTGTGTTCGGCAGCCTGATCGGCCTCATTTCGAGCTTCGCCGTATAGGCCCCATTCAACGCGCGATAAGGACAAAAACCATGGCGGATTGGATTCCCATCTTCTACAATCCCTGGTTCGCATTCGCCTGGGGCGCCTGCTGGGGTTCGTTCCTCAATGTGGTCATGTACCGTTACCCGCTGGGCAAGTCCGTGGTGGCGCCCGCCTCGACCTGCCCGTCCTGCGAGAATCCCATCGCCTTTTACGACAATATCCCCGTATTCTCCTGGCTGATTCTGCGCGGCCGCTGCCGGCGTTGCCGTCATCCCTTTTCACCGATGTACGCGATTAACGAGGCGCTCTTCGGAACGCTTTTCGCGCTGGGCCCCTGGCTTCATCCGCGGGATTGGGCGCGCGGGCTGGCCCTGGGAACCGCATTCCTGGCGTGGCTTCCCTTGACCTATCTTTTGGTCCGTTACCGCCGGGCGCCCTGGTATTTATGGGTAGCCGGCGCGGGCGCCGGTTTGTTCTATCTGGGCAAGCTCTTCACCGGATAAAAACAGGCCCTGCAGGGCCACGCAGCGGCCGCTTTCCTTTTCCAGGTCGAGCAGGCATCCTCCCAGGCGGCAATCGTTTTTGGCCACCTCGAAACGGGTGCGGTTTAGGCTGAGGAACCCCTCGATCACCGGCTCTTTTTTCATGCCGATCACCGAATCGTAGGGTCCGGTCATGCCAATATCGGTCTGGAAACCGGTGAAACCGTCGAGTATGCGGCCATCCGCGGTAGGCACATGGGTATGGGTTCCCCAGACCGCCGAGGCTCGGCCGCAAAGATACCAACCCATGGCCCCTTTTTCGGAGGTGGCCTCACCGTGGAAATCAACCAAAATCAAGGGAGTTTCCCGCCGCAACTCGGTCAGCACGCGATCCGCGTCGCGGAAGGGACAGCCGTAGGGTTTCATGAAGGTTCTACCGATGAGGTTGACGATGCCGAGCTTGACGCCGGCCACGTCGAAAAGGCTGAATCCCTTGCCGGGAGAGTCGGGTGGAAAGTTTTCGGGGCGCAACAGGCTGGGCGCCCAGGGCATCCAGTCCTCATAACCTTTTTTGTCGTAGATGTGGTTGCCGGAGGTCATGCAATCGATGCCCATATGCTCCAATTCGCGATAAACTTCCAGCGTCAATCCAAAGCCGCCCGCCGCGTTTTCCACATTGACGACCAGGGCATCGAAACTCGTGGCCGCCTTGAGCGTGGGCAAGGCCTTCTTCAGGAATTTTCTTCCGGGACGGCCGATCACATCGCCGACCGCCAGTACCCGCAGGCACCCATCTGGTTTTTGCTTGAACATCCATCCTCACCATCAAAAAAGCGCCTGGAAAGATCCCCGCCTCGACCGTGTGGTTAGGGTTGCTGAACCTGTACTCGACAGGTGGGCACCTCCTCAAGAAACATCAGGCTTCCCTGTACTCTAGGGCGTGCTCACAATTCCCGATTTCGGCTCCCTTTCGCTAAATGTTGGTTCCACATAACCTTGGCCATCACGCATCAGGCAGGGAATCTTAAGAACTTTCCTCCAAGGCGCCATCGATGAGCTTCAAGAGCCTCGCGCGTTCTTGTTCCAGGGCATGGATGCGTTTTTCATTTTCAATCTTCAGTTTGCAATATTCATCGGCCAAATTCAAGGCCGCCAAAACCGCAACGCGTACCGAATCAATGGTCTTCGTGGATCGATCGACCTGGGTCATTTTATCATGAATTAGGGCGGCGAGTTGCTTGATGTAGGATTCTTCATCGTTGGAGATGACATGATAGGTGCGGCCAAAGATTTCGACCGCGATGGATTCTCCGCCCTTGACCATATTCTACAGCTCCTGTTCCAACGCGGTTACGCGGGCGAGCACCGCTTCCAACTTGGTTTTGATCAGGCCGCGCTCCTCCCGCATTTGCTTGAGTGAGAATCGATGCTTGTCCAGTTCATCGATCTGGGCCCGCAGGCTCCCGCACCGTTTCTCCAGCTCCCGAATTTTTTGCTCCTGCTTTTCAATTCGGCGGAGGAGACCGGTGTTGGCTTCTTTCAATCTCTGATGGTCGGAAATCAGCGCCAACAAGCGCTTTTCCAAAACCGTGGGAACGGCCATGCTCAGATCCTGATCATTGCGCCAAAAGTTTCCTTCACCGATTCTACAACAGGGTTCATGATTTCAGAAATCATCTCGGAGGTGAGCGTACGGTCGGACGCTTGGAAGCGGAAGCGAAATCCCAAACTCTTCTTACCCTTCTCCACGGACTTTCCAGCGTAGTAATCGAACAGCTCTAAAGAAACTAGAAAGGGAAGGTCCAAGCCCAGGAGATGTTCCCGGACGCGCTGATAGGAATGTCCCCGGTCC
>JBGTRP010000504.1:0-5682 GCA_041940685.1 Acanthopleuribacteraceae bacterium | reverse complement strand
GACTTCCTTCAAAAACGCGGCCGCAAGGCGGACCTGATCACCCTTGCAGAGTTGTACCAGTTTTATGGGGATGAAGATAGAGCTGAGAATCTTGTGGACCAATTGATGGCCGACCGTCGGCAACTTCCTGCATATCTTCGAGGGCGATTGTTGTTAGTGCAGGTTGAGCTAGATCCAACCCGGATCGAGGAACTGAGCTTGGAATACGCTCGACTATTTAGGATCAAATTGGGGCATGCCCGGAAAGAACTGGAGTTAGGTTCCCTCGTAAAACGGATCGAACCATGAGCACCTTACTATTTGCACTTTCTTTTCTAGCGGGAGGTGGCCAACCAAAGAGTCGCATGGACCTTGCACTTGCTGGCCTTGAACGCGACCACGGCGTGGCTAGCTTGGTGGTGCTGGCAGCGGACACCGGACATGTGCGGTATGTTTTCAACACTAATCTTGCTGGAGTCCGCTTTCCCATCGGTTCTCTGATAAAACCTTTTGTTGCTCTTACACTGCTGGAGGATCCAGCCTTTGATCCGGACAGGACGGTTCCCTGTTTTGGACGCTTCCTTCTTCCCGCAACGCTCATCCCCAGTGAGATCGACAAGCGGCGCTACAACCTTCCCTATGACGCTTCAGCGGGTTCCTATTACGTAAAAGACTGGCTAGCTGCAGGTCATGGACCAGTGTCGCTTGAAAAAGCGTTGGCACTCTCATGCAATACATACTTCCTTCACATGGGGCAACGCGCTGACCGACTCCTTTCCCAAGCAGTAACAGAGCGTTGGCACTTGACCGATTCTACCCAAAGATCCACCGAGTTTTGGACTGTTTCCGAAATAGACCGGCTGATGAACACCATTGGCGAGGGAGGCCCGCGACTGACTCTCATGGAGGTTGCTCAGTTGTATACCAACCTTTGGAATGAGCTTGAGCCTGGAGCGGGTAGGAATGGCATGGTCAGACAAAATGTGGGGCAGAGGCTCCGGATAGCGCTGGCCCGAACCCTCCGCGACGGTACGTTGGCTGGCCTGGTAGAACGGGTCAGGCATCCGCGGATTACCCTGTTAGGCGGCAAAACGGGGACCGCCACCCAAGCTGGGGCCCGTTACAAAAGTCATGGATGGGCCGTGGTCTATTTGCGATGGAAGGGAATGACATTAGTGGCTGCTGCCTTTGTGGTGCGGGGTACCAGCCGTACGGCCCAATCTCTCGTGGCCGTATATACGAACCTGATTGGGGACTGAACTATGGCTTGGCTGTTCCTTATTCTGGCCGGCGAACCACTGGTCACCGTAAACGTGCTTGGCCGTTATCAACCCACAGTGATCTACCTAGACCACTTGGTTGGGCTGGTAATAGTCGATGCTGACGTACGGCGTATTGAGGCACCGGCAGTAATCACCCATCGGGGTATGCAGTTGCATCTAGCGAGCCCAAGCGGCGAGTTCTTAAGCAACGAGATTGCCTTCGCCCCAGCTTGGCACGAAATACGTTTCCTAAATCCTGAATCTGGCCGCCATGAGGCGCGAACCTACTTTGGTGCCATACGATTTCGCCTGAAGACCAAAGGGGAAATATTCTGCTTGGTGGAAATGGAACGCGGACTATATAGTACCTCAGTGGCCTACGCAGAGACAGAACCGTTATGGCAGGTTAAGGACGGCCCGTTATTTGGGCGCCCTGCTGCGAAAGCAGAATTCCTGGCCGCCATGGAGGTCGCAGTGAACAGCTATGCCCACCATCCTCGCCACGAATCGGAAGGTTTTCATTTTTGCGACCGCTCCCACTGCCAAGTGTTCGTCGGAGTTCGCGGGGGCCAAGAAACTGACCCGCCAGGGCTGCTTCGCCATAGCGACGGGCATGTAATCCAGGCGCTGTTCCATGCGACCTGCGGTGGCGTACTGGGCCAAGTAGACTCCTATTGGGAGGGAGGCACAGGTAGCACCTGTAGCCGTGTAGGTGCCGACAAATCGGCCGAAGAAGTTGAAGCCAACTGCTCCCTCTCGCCACACTTTAACTGGTGGGTAAATGTAGACCACGAAGTCCTAGGAAAAATTTTGGCCTATAGGCGTTTCGCCGACCTGGGGATTCAAACTCGCGATCGTCGGGTGGTAGCGATTACCTACCGCGATGCCTGGGGCCAACCCAGAAAATTGGCTGTAGCTGCCTTCCGCCGACGAGCGGGCCGCACATTGGGGTGGAATAAGATCAAGAGTAACCTTTTTACTCTTGAATCAACATTGACGGGGTACAGGTTCGTGGGCCGTGGCTTTGGCCACGGCATCGGCCTCTGCCAATGGGGAGCTGCGCAAATGGCGGCCAATGGCGCCTCCCGGCGCGAGATTCTGTCCTTCTACTACCCGGGCTGTATATTTAACGAGTAAAAAGGTTGACAGGTAGGACAGGTTTATTTCTTTCCGCCCCAATTATCTCATCTTTCCAGTGGTTGAAATAAGCCGCATACCACTTGAATTATTTAGTAAATTATGGCTTCCAGTGGGATATCCACCTTTTTATTCCTAAATAGGTTTTTTGAGGATTTCCTTACCTTCCCATCCCATCCCATCCCGAGCAAGCGCCCCGTTAGATGATGGCGTAGCTCCCGCGTCTTCCCGCGTCAAGTGAAAAGGATCTGATTTCACTTCGATGGTTTTGGCCAGGTCTTTGGCTTTGTTGGGGCTTTCTTTTTACCTGTAGCAGTACCCAGCTCGCAACAGCCTTCCTCTGTTCTCCGCGCAAGGGCTTGCTTTCCCTTTTCACTGGACTCGGTCGCCTTGGTCGCTTTCTCCGGCCCAAAACGGGGCGCCAACCCCGGGAAGGAGAACATCATGACTTTAACTGACACACCTCAAATCTACGTTGCCTGCCTGGCCGCCTATAACCAGGGAATCCATCACGGCGTTTGGATCGACGCCACCGAGGAATCCGACGAGATGATGGACCGCATCGACGAAATGCTCAAAACCTCTCCCTTTACCGAGGAGGGGGAGTGGGCAATCCACGACTATTCCGGCTTCGAGCAAATCCGCATCCGTGAGCACGAAAGCCTGGACCGGGTTCAGGAACTGGCTGTCTTTGTCGAGGAGCACGGCGAATTGGGCTCTTTGCTGCTCGTTGCCATAGACGATCTGGAAGCCGCAAAAGACGCTCTCGCGGATGACTATTCCGGCGTCTGGGGCTCTTTGAAGGATTACGCGGCCGAAACCATTTGCGAGCTTTACGATGTACCGAAGGCGCTTGAGCCCTACATCGATTACGAAAGGTTCGGCCGGGACCTGGAAATGGGCGGCGATATCCTCACCCTACAGACTTCCGACGGCAAGGTCCACGTCTTCAACAATCTATAACGCCATGTTCATCAAAGAGCATGCCTGAATCTATTTGGTATCGACTTTTCTGATTTTATTTAGAAAAGGCTCGCCACTTCGATTCGGGCATGCTTTCAAATGGGGTTCCCTTGAACCTTTATATTCCAACTATTTTGTTTGCTTAGGCAAACAACCTGGTGGGCCATTCCATTCCACAACTGCTTCCCCTTATGATGCGTTGTCAACTTTCTTGACTTTACTTTTTTATTTACGACTTTCGCATCATGCCTGGAGGCTTTCATGTTTTTCCTGCTTTGGCTCTTCCTTTCTTTTCTCTCTTTTTCCCCTCAAACCGACCCCGGCCATCCTGCCGAATCCGATCGCGGCCACGACTTCACGCAATCCGTGTTCCTGCAAGACACCCTGGCCGTGGATCGCGATGGCAATGGCCTCTTTGACGCTGGCGACACCATCGGCTACCTGGCCGCCATCACCAACGAGGGCAAGCAAACCGCCGCCCAAATCGCCTTTGTGCTGGACTCTTTTGATCAATCCGATTTGGTTCCAGGCTCCGTAACAGCCTCGCGGGGGACGATCGTTTCCGGTTTCGAGGGCGTCCTGGTGCGGGTCAACCAGGTCCAACCCGGGGAACAGATTCGGATCAGCTTTGATGCGGTGTTGCGCAACGATGCCGCCGGCCATTCGGCGGTTCAGGCCGTGGTCAATGTGCTGCTAAACGAATCCTATCCCTCCGATGACCCCGACACGGGCGCGGCTCTGGACCCAACCATCACGCCCATTGGGCCACGAGGCCCGGCTTGGTCGGTTTTCCTGCGCGACAGCTTGGGGACGGATCACAACGGCAACGGTCTTTTTGACCCCGGCGACACCATTCACTTCGAGGCCAGCATCACCAACAACGGCGACGAGTTGGAAGGGCAGGTCCGCTTCCTGCTCGCCGACTTTGACCAGGCCTCCCTGGTTGCGGGCTCGGTGCGGGTCTCCCGTGGGGACATCTTGTCGGATGTCCAGGCGGTGCGGGTTCGCGTGCTGGATTTCTTGCCCGGAGAGACGATCGCCATTCAGTGCGACGCGCGGATCGATTTCGGCGCGGCGGGAATCAACCGTGTGCAGGGCCTGATCGAGATCAGGGACGGAACCCGCTTCCTGACCGACGATCCCGACACCATGGAGCTGGGCGACCCCACCCAAACGCCCATCGCCGAGAGTGGCGGCGCCCTTTTCCTCGATGCCCACCTCACCGATCTGTTGGAAGACCGGGACGGGAACGGCACTCCTTCCATCGGCGATGGTTTGACGCTGTTGGCCGAAATCACCAATCTGGGGGCTCAGCCCGTCACCGGCGCGATCTATCGCCTTCCCATTTCCACGCATCTCGTACCGCTATTGGCGAGCCTGACCGGCGACGGCGCCGCGATTACCTTTACACCCACCTACCTGGAAGCGGCGCTGAACGCCATTCCCCCAGCCGGAACGGCTCGGATCGCCTTTGATTCGGAGATTGTGGCGGCCGGAAGGTTCCAACATCAGGGCGCGATCTCGGCGGCCGGCGAGGTGGTGCTCACCGATGACCCGGACACCCCGCTCGAGGACGACCCCACCGTCACCGAGGCGCTGGCCGGCGTGCCTACCATGAATGAGGCCGCGTTGGGGTTGTTTGCCGTGGGGTTGCTCGCGGCGGGACTGGCCTACCGGAGGAAGCGGCGCCCTCAATCCTGAACCGAGCAAGCGGGAGTGCATGGGGATGACTGGAATGGGCTCGAAGGCGACTCGGGAAGCTTCCAAGCAATGGGACGGCTGGCGGGCGGCCAGGTGGATCGCGGCTTTGCTGATCCTGATCCCCAATGGCCTCTTGCGCCTGGCGCCCCTGGGTTGGGATCTGGCGGCCCTTGTCGAAAGCTACGGCTGGACCCTCGGCTTCCAGAGAGTCTTACCGCTTTACGCCGAGGCCCTCGTCCAAGGGTTTGGCCCCCGCCTTTGGTTGAGCCCGCTCTTGCTGGCCGCCAGCTTTCTCTTTGCCTGGATTGCGGCGCGGGCGGGCTCGATCCTGACCACCAGAGCCGTGTTGCGCCTGGGTTTCCGCGTGGAAGCCTCCGGTGAAAGCCGCCTGCTTCACCCTGAGCGGGACCCCTGAATGGTTTCTCTCGCCGACCTGGTGCGGGGCGCGGGCGATTCCGGCAGCCACGACTGGAAAGAGGACCTGCGCCGTCCCGACTCGGTTTCCCGCCGGGAGGGCCGCACCCGCCTTCAGAAGCTCGGGCCAGTGGAGCGGAAGGAAAAGACGCCCAAGGCCAACCTTCGCCTTTCCCGAATGGACATCCGCGTCCTGCGCGCCCTGGCCACGGGCAAACCCAGGATT